>JACVIW010000109.1 GCA_015711695.1 Candidatus Geohydrothermomicrobium daggyaiense | reverse complement strand
AAACATTTTCTTAACATTTTGCCGGTAGAGTAAGAAATAGGTTATTCAGCGTATGGAGATAGGTTATTGAGCGTATGGAGGATACATGGATATGAGTGGAAATGAGAAAGACAAAGAGTACGTTTTAGAAGCGGTCAGGGAGCACGATGTAAAGTTCATCAGGCTCTGGTTCACCGACATACTGGGATTCTTAAAGAGTTTTGCCATAACGCGCGAGGAACTCGAGGAAGCGCTCGAAAGCGGCATGGGTTTTGACGGATCGAGCATTCAGGGTTTTGCGCGTATCGATGAAAGCGATATGATAGCGCAACCCGATCCCTCAACCTTCGTTCTTTTACCGTGG
Organism: Candidatus Geohydrothermomicrobium daggyaiense; assembly: GCA_015711695.1. GTDB lineage: Bacteria > Actinomycetota > Geothermincolia > Fen-727 > JACVIW01 > Geohydrothermomicrobium > Geohydrothermomicrobium daggyaiense. Next base: position 7,263 of record JACVIW010000109.1, on the reverse strand, counting down.
AGACCAACCGAAGCGAGCGCGGTAGCGAGAATGTTTTGCGACATTCTCGAGCCTGACAGGAAACCCCATGCTGGCGACCCGAGATTTGTGCTCAAAAGAAATCTTGATAAAGCCAAGGAGCTCGGTTATACATTCTATGTGGGACCAGAGCTCGAATACTATTACTTTGAATCATCTGAACCTCCCCCGAAACCGCTGGACAGAGGTGGTTATTTCGATCTAACGCCGCTTGATGTAGCAAGCGATTTGAGGCGAGAGACTGTCCTTGCTTTGGAGGAAATGGGAATAGGGGTCGAGTATAGCCATCACGAAGTGGGACCGAGCCAGCACGAAATAGACCTAAGATATGCTGACGCGCTTACTATGGCTGATAACGCTATGACATACAGGCTTGTGGTAAAAGAGATTGCCATGAGACACAACGTGTACGCGACGTTCATGCCAAAGCCCTTACAAAACGAAAACGGAAGTGGAATGCACACGCATATGTCACTTTTCAGGGGAGAGAAAAACGCGTTTTTTGACCCTGATGACAAATACCATCTCTCTCGTGAGGCAAAATCTTTCATTGCCGGTCTGCTGAAGTATGCTCCAGAGATATGCCTGGTGACCAACCAGTGGGTTAATTCATACAAAAGGCTTGTGCCTGGTTATGAAGCGCCCGTATATCTTTCCTGGGCAACACGCAATAGGTCAGACCTTATCAGGGTTCCAGTTTACAAACCTGGTAAAGAAACTGCCACGAGGATAGAGCTGCGCTCGCCCGACCCCGCATGTAACCCATATCTTGCATTCGCAGCCATGCTGGCGGCCGGTTTGAGGGGGATAGAGGAGGGGCTCGATCCTGGCGAACCTGTTGAGAGGAATGTCTATGAGATGAGCGAGGATGAAAGACGCGAGCGCGGAATAGGGAGTCTTCCGGCTGACCTCTGGGAGGCTATACGAATAGCTGAGAAAAGTGAACTTTTGCGTGAGTGTCTGGGTGACCATGTTTTTGAGATTCTTATCAGGGATAAGAAAATCGAATGGGAAAAATACAGGTGTGTGGTTACCACTTATGAACTGGAAACGAACCTTCCTGTTTTATGAACATATTACATATTAATGGAAGTGCAGGGCACATCGCTGCTACATAGAAGTGGAAACAAACCCTCCGATTTCATTAATATGTATCCTGCTCAGACCATGTTCTATGAAGCGTGTATTCTTGAAGGTTCATCTCGGGTAGGTTTCTATTTTGAGCTCAAAGAAAAACTCTGATTTTTAAAAGGTAGGTTGTGAGGGCTGATCATTGAATGCTCGTGGTACTGGTGCTAAAATGCGCGTTGTTTGAGGGGAGGAAAAAGAAGTAGTCGTGAAAAAGTTTGTTTTCTTCTGGGGCTGCGTTATACCGGCAAGGTTTCCTTTCATAGAGAAATCAACGCGCCTGGTTTTAGAGGACTTGAATGTAATATACGAGGAAATAGATGATTTCACGTGTTGTCCGGAGAAGTTTCTCGTTGAGACAATGTCAAAAGAGGCGTGGTATCTTACGGCGGCAAGAAATCTCGCCCTCGCCGAAAGAAAAAACTGCGATATTCTCGTCGCCTGCAACGGTTGTTATTCCACTTTTCGTCAGGCTATTAGTGTGTTTTCATCGGATAGTAAGCTACGCGAGGAAGTCAGACGAAAGCTCAGAGGTATTGGACTTGACTTTAAATTCAGTACAAACGTTACGCACATTGTGGAACTTTTTTACAACACTTTCGGAACTGATTTTATTGGCAGAAAGGTCATCAGACAACTTCGTGGCATGAAGTTTGCCGTTCATTATGGGTGCCAGATTCTAAAACCCTTCCCGGTCGTGAGGTTTGATGACTCTTTGCGTCCTGAAAAGCTGGACAAGCTTGTTGAAAGCCTGGGGGGAACGAGTCTGAATTACAATACAAAACTTCTTTGCTGTGGAGAATCGCTTGCAAGGTCTGGAAATCCGGACGAATCAATTGCCGCTGCTCGCACCAAACTCCTCGAGCTCGACCAGCTAGGAGCTGACGCGATGGTGGTCATATGTCCGGCTTGCTTCATGCAGTTTGATACCCAGCAGTCGGTGATGAAAAAGTTTAAAGAGAATTTGCATATCCCGGTCTTCTTTTTCACAGAACTGCTTGCGCTTGGCTTTGGACATGACCCTGAGGAGCTTGGTCTTGATATGCACCGGGTTAACATGCAGAGGTTCTTCGACAGGTGGTCCGAGCTTGAAAGGATCAGCGAGCTACTTCCAGTGGTATTTGACGAAAAATTAATGAGGACGTGCGTGGAATGCGAGTCATGCGCCAACGATTGTCCTGTTACTCAGATTGACGAATATTACAAACCTCATGACATCCTGAGGGACATTCTTGGTGGTCGAATTGATGAAGCGCTTGCAGGAAAAGAGATTTGGAAATGCCTTGAATGCGGAACTTGCGTGGAACTCTGTCCCAATAACTTTGGGATGGTTAAGGTAATAAAAGAAGCTAAGAGGCTGGCAATGGAAAAGGGATTTAAACCACCCGATATCGAACAGGGTATTGAGATGTTTAAGAAAACCGGGATGCTTGGAAGACCGAGGCCGAGAGCAAGAGAAAAACTCGGTCTTGAGCCCTTTCGAGATACGAAAGCTGAAGAGATACGAGAGATTTTGGGAAATATCACCAAAAGAGTTGATTGAGTTTGGAGGTTAGCGACAATTCCATGAAGTGGAGATTCGATTTTTCGAGGATACCTTCCGCCTGCGGGCTTTCGGGATTCATAAATCGCGACGGAAATCGTGTCGGGGGAGAGGTAATTATTGAATCGATGAGGGTAATGAACGAGCGAGGAAACGGCCTTGGCGGGGGGTTCGCAGGATATGGGATATATCCGGAATACGCCGAAGACTATGCGCTTCACATAATGTTTGAATCCCAGGAAGGAAAACTCGCGTGTGAGGCTCTGCTCAAAGAAAATGTCAATGTGGAAAAGATGGAGGAAATACCTACCGAGCCAAATGAGAGAATAGTCAATCCCCCGATTCTATGGAGGTATTTTTGCAAGCCGAGGGCGGAAAAACTCAATGAAACGGGAAAATCAGAAGATGATTTTATCGTGGATCTTGTAATGCAAATCAATACAGACGTTCCCGGTTCATTCGTTTTTTCAAGCGGGAAAAACATGGGGGTATTCAAGGCTGTCGGTTTTGCCGAAGACGTTGGGGATTTTTACAGACTTGGCGAATACAAAGGGTATGCATGGATCGGTCACACCCGGTTTCCGACCAACACGCCTGGTTGGTGGGGTGGAGCGCACCCGTTCAACATACTTGACTGGAGCGTGGTACATAACGGGGAGATATCTTCTTATGGTACAAACAAGAGGTACCTCGAGATGTTCGGTTACAGGTGCACATTGCTCACTGACACTGAGGTAATGGCGTATCTTTTTGATTTGCTGATACGAAAACACCGGCTTCCGATAGAAATAGCGTGCAGTGTAATGGCTGCTCCTTTCTGGAAGGATATCGACAGGACAAACGGTGATGAGCGAAAGTTATATGAATCATTGAGATCGGTCTATGCTGGAGCTCTTGTCAACGGTCCTTTCGCCGTCATCGTCGGGTTCTCGCGAGGGCTCATGGGGCTCAACGACAGGATTAAGCTACGGCCACTTGTTGCGGCAGAGAAGAATGAATACATATATATCTCAAGCGAGGAAGCCGCAATAAGAGAAATTTGCCCGAAACCCGAGCGTATCTGGGCTCCTAGGGCAGGTAAACCTGTTATTGCTCTTTTAAGGGATGGTGCGTGATGCCAGATAGATTTTTGCCAAGCGAGTTCATAGTCAATGTTGATCATCAGCGGTGCAGGCGATGTAAAAGGTGCATATTGAATTGTGGTTTCGGTGTATTTGATTTTCAGAACATGACAACCGCGGATTCATCGAAATGTGTTGCCTGTCATCGATGCGTTGTTTTCTGCCCCGAAGAAGCGATAACAATAACCAGAAATCCGCTTGCTTACAGAGAACATGCTTCCTGGGACGTAGAATTGAGAAAAGCCATATGGAAGCAGGCTCAAAACTCCGGAATGATTCTCACTGGAATGGGCAATGACAAGCCCTGGCTAAACATTTTTGACCATCTCCTTATTGACGCCTGCCAGGTGACAAATCCATCTATCGACCCGTTACGAGAGCCCATGGAGCTAAGAACATATCTTGGCAGGAAGCCGGATAGGCTTGAGGTAAAGCTTGATTCTGAAGGGAAGATCGTTTTAGAAAATCCGCTTGAAAATAACATAATGATCAACGTACCGATCATTTTCAGCGGCATGTCATATGGCTCAATAAGCCTTAACGCGCAGAGAGCAATAGCTATCGCTGCCGAAAGGCTTGGAACGCTTATGAATACGGGCGAAGGCGGGCTCCACGAGGAGTTATATCCTTACGCTGATCATATTATAGTCCAGTGCGCCTCTGGCCGATTTGGTGTTCACTCGAAGTATCTGAATGCAGGTGTTGCGGTAGAAATCAAGATTGGGCAGGGTGCAAAACCGGGCATAGGCGGGCACCTTCCAGGAGAAAAAATAGGTCGGGAAGTATCTGGAACAAGGATGATTCCACAGGGGACTGACGCTTTGAGCCCGGCACCACATCATGACATATACTCAATAGAGGATTTGCGGCAGCTTATATATGCCTTGAAAGAAGCGACAGGATACAAACCAGTGTCTGTGAAGATCGCAACCGTTCACAATGTGGCTGCGATTGCCAGCGGTATCGCCAGGGCTGGCGCGGATATGATATATCTTGACGGCTTCCGTGGCGGAACCGGCGCGAGCCCTGCTGTTGTCAGGGACCATGTTGGAATACCGATTGAGATTGCAATTGCAGTAGTTGATGAGCAGCTCAGAAACGAGGGAATACGGAACATGGTATCTATAATCGCGGCGGGAGGAATCCGCTCGAGCGCGGACGTGGTTAAAGCTATTGCCCTTGGCGCTGATGCTGTGGCTATAGGAACCGCAGCTTTAATTGCCATGGGTTGTCGCCTTTGCCAGAAATGCTATACGGGAAATTGTTCCTGGGGCATTGCGACCCAGCGACCAGAACTTACTTCGAGACTTGATCCTGACTGGGGTGCTGAAAGGCTTGTAAACCTGGTTAACTCTTGGAGCCTCGAGGTAAAGGAAGTGCTTGGAGCGCTCGGGATAAACGCAATAGAAAGCCTTAGGGGAAACAGAGACAGGTTACGTTCACTAGGTCTTGATCCCGCGACCAATGAGGTGCTTGGAGTGAAACCTGTTGGGAAATAAATCCCGACCGGAGTATTTTCTTTGAATTTAGTATTTCCAAAAGGAGGAAGGCAGAAAAATTGGATAAATCCAGCCATGCTTTACAAAGGGAAGAAGAAGTGAAAACTGTTGAACTTGACGCGAGAAGGTTTCATTACAGGGAGCTGAACGAAAGAATAAAATCGCTGATAAATAGCGGTTATGAAGAAATTATTTTAAACGGGGTGAACGGACAACGCTATATTGGAGACGGCCTTGTGCACAAGGTGAGAATAGTCATAAACGGTGTGCCTGGCAATGACCTTGGGGTATTCATGGATGGTCCTTTTATCATGGTCAATGATAATGCCCAGGATGGGGTCGGCAACACGATGAACAGCGGGATGATTGTTGTAAGGGGGCACGCAGGGGATGTAATCGGCTATGGCATGAGAGGGGGTAAGATATTTATAAGGGATGATGTTGGATATAGAACTGGAATACACATGAAATCATATCGGGATCAGGTTCCTGTTATCGTTGTAGGAGGAAGTGCAGGAGATTTTCTCGGTGAGTACATGGCGGGCGGTATTATTGTGGTACTTGGGGTTGGTGTGAATTCCGGGAAAATAGTTGGGCATTACACGGGAACTGGCATGCATGGAGGCGTTATCTATCTTGCAGATAGCATAGATCAGTCGAGACTTGGAAATGAGGTCAGAATTTTTTTAGTGAACGATGATGATGTAAGAAGGCTGGAAGCCCTTATCTCAGAATTTTCGAGATTAACCGGGCTGGATGTGTCCGGGATTGATCCGGAATCATTTATCAAACTTCTCCCTGCGTCTCACAGGCCATATGGCAATATGTATGTGTATTGATGGAACCGTTGCGTGATTTATGCGAACTTTAGGGAGTATGATTTAAAGGAGGAGGTTTTTGATTGTCCAGAACTGTGAAACTTGCTCCCTCTATACTCAACGCGGACTTCTCCAACCTGCAAAAAGAAATCAAGGCCATTGAAAAATATTCCGATTTAATTCACCTCGATGTTATGGATGGCCATTTCGTGCCCAACATCACCTTCGGACCAATAGTCGTAAAAGCGATCAGAAAGATTACCGAAGTCCCCCTTGAATGCCACCTTATGATTTATAACCTTCCAGAGTGGGTAGAGGATTTCGTTCAAGCTGGGGCCGACAGAATCTCGTTCCACCTTGGCGCGTGCAGGGATTGCGAGGGTCTCATACGCACGATAAGAATCGCAGGTGCTTCTCCGGGTATTGCGCTCAGCCCGGAAATCCCGGTTTTCGAGGCTGACCGTTTTCTCGAACTGGTGGACTTCGTGGTCGTCATGTGCGTTTACCCTGGTTTTGGCGGGCAGGAACTCATACCCGAAATGCTCGAGCGTGTTGCCGCAATCAAACGACAGGCTGATTCGCTCGGTGTGAACATTGAGGTAGAAGTTGATGGGGGAGTCAAAACCGAGAATATCAAGAAGGTTCTTGGTGCGGGAACAGACACGGTTGTGGTTGGCTCATCCATTTTCGCTGCCGAAAACGTTGAGGCTGCTGCGAAGGAAATTAGAGAAATGCTCGATAAAGCCGCGGCTTGCTCTACCGATCTTTGCCATCCACCTGCGTAGAATCAGGTGAATAATATTTTGACTCGCTCAGTTTCCTTTATTTTCAAATAATCCAGGACCATAATGTTATAACCCTTTATAAACCTTTCTCTTGCTTGAATTTTTTTGCTTTTTCTCTTAACCTTTCACCCTGCGCTCGAAGTCTGTTTAGTTCACTAACAAGGTCTTCAGCGGTTTTCGCAATCGAGGATGTATCTGCCGCTTTACCGGTTTTAAGAGTTTCTGAAGCGGCAGAGAGCTGATCGAAGAGAGCGCTCAAGGTATTGGTGATAGCCACTGCATTATCGAGGATTTCTTCCTGAATTTGAGCGTACTTCCTATACTCAGGCAAATTCTCCGATTTGGTAATTT
>JACVIW010000108.1 GCA_015711695.1 Candidatus Geohydrothermomicrobium daggyaiense | reverse complement strand
GAAAACCTTTACAACTCCCATGTCAGCAAGTTTGTCTATGTCATCGTCAGGAATTATACCTCCGCCAATGACCTTAATGTCTCTTGCGCCCGCTTCTTCGAGTAACTCCAACACTTTTCCAAAAAGTGTCATATGAGCACCCGAGAGAATTGAAAGCCCTATCACGTCAACATCTTCGTCTATTGCTGCCCTGACTATCTGCTCCGGGGTCTGATGCAGCCCAAGATATATAACCTCCATTCCCGCATCGCGCAGCGCTCTTGCGACTATCTTTGCGCCACGGTCGTGGCCGTCAAGTCCGGGCTTTGCGATAAGTACCCTCTTCTCCGATTTCCCGGCAATCAACCTCGCTCCTTTTCTTCCTCAGAAAATCGGTTTTTCCCTGTATTCACCGAAAACGGCTTTTAACTCACCAATTATCTCCCCGATAGTGGCGTGCGCCCTGGCGCAGTCAAGAATAGCAGGCATCAGGTTTTCTGAACCTTCAGCCCTACGCTTGAGCTCCCTGAGCGCGCGTTCCACTTCGGTGGAATTCCTCTCCTCCTTCACTTTTCTAAGTTTCTCAATTTGCTTTTTCTCAACCGCTGGGTCGATTTTCAGTATTTCGATTTCGATTTTTTCGTTTTCCCTTTTGAACCGGTTAACACCAACAACAACCCTTCTGCCTTTTTCCACCTCCATCTGGTAGCGGTATGCTGCGTCCGCAATCTCTCTCTGGAAGTAGCCATTTTCTATTGCTTTCAAAACACCGCCCTGCTGTTCGATCTCTTCTATGTAATCCCAGGCTTCTTTCTCAATTCTGTTGGTAAGATATTCGACGTAATACGAGCCCGCCAGCGGGTCAATCGTGTTTGTAACACCTGTTTCGTAAGCGAGAATCTGCTGAGTCCTCAAAGCGATCTCAACTGCTTTCTCGGTGGGCAAGGCCAGTACCTCATCCATGGAATTGGTATGTAGAGACTGGGTTCCTCCCAGAACTGCAGCAAGTCCCTCGACAGCGGTTCGAACTATATTATTCTCGGGCTGCTGAGCGGTAAGAGAACAACCGGCTGTCTGGGTGTGGAATCGCAACAGAAGAGACTCTTTCTTTTTTGCCTTGAATCTCTCCTTCATTATCTTTGCCCACATTCGTCTTGCAGCCCTGTACTTAGCTATCTCTTCAAAAAAGTCAATGTGGGCGTTAAAGAAAAAAGAGAGCCGCGGCGCGAAATCATCCACGTCGAGCCCAGCGTCAATACCCGCTTGCACGTAGGTGATCCCGTCAGCGATCGTGAAAGCAAGTTCCTGAGCGGCGGTCGAGCCCGCTTCCCTTATATGGTATCCACTTATACTTATCGTGTTCCAGCGCGGAACCTCCCTGGAACAGAACTCCATAATGTCCGTTATTATTCTTAATGAAGGGCGGGGTGGAAAAATCCAGGACTTTTGAGCTATGTATTCTTTCAGAATATCGTTTTGTATGGTTCCGCCCATCTGCTTGAAACTCACACCCTGCCTTTCGCCCGTCACCAGGTAGAAAGCAAGCAGAACACATGCCGGAGCATTGGTTGTCATCGAAGTGGTGACTCTGTCAAGTGGTATCCCTTCAAAAAGAGTTTGCATGTCCACTACAGTATCTATCGCCACTCCGCACCGCCCGACCTCGCCTTCGCTCAACGGATCGTCAGAATCTCTACCCATTATGGTAGGCATATCGAAAGCTACCGAAAGTCCTGTCTGCCCACTGGCGAGCAGAAATTTGTAACGCTTGTTAGTCTCTTCAGCAGTTCCGAAACCGGAAAACTGTCTCATCGTCCACAAACGCCCGCGGTACATATTTCCTCTAATTCCTCTGGTATACGGATACTCACCCGGGAAACCTAAATCTTTAAAATAATCCAGACCCTCAATATCCGACGGGCCGTAAAGAGGATCGACAGGGTCTCCCGATACCGTGTTGAAATCTACATCCCTCTCCTGGCTATCCAAGTAAGTTTCCTCATACCAGCGCTTCTTTTCCCTTTCGTACGATCCAGAGTCCATTTTCAGTATTCAATTCCCTCCCTCATTTTCACGCCTGAATTATAGTAATGCTTGATGTTTCTCATTTCGGTTATGAGATCCGCTCTTTTGAGAAACTCGTCAGGGGCGTATCTCCCTGTAAGAATAAGTTCTATATTCCCGGGTTTATTTTCAATAAGCGGAATGACATCATCAACGGATAAAACTCCCAGTTCGACCGCCACGTTAATTTCATCAAGAATGACGATATCGTATTCTCCGCTGCTTATCGCTTTTGCCGCAAGATTTAATCCCCTGCGGGCAAGCCTTATATCCTCCTCAGTCGGCTCGCCTTTCTTGACAAAACTATCAAGCCCCGACTGGACTATAACAATCCTGTCAGAAAGCCTTTTCACTGATTCAATTTCTCCATAGAGCCTTCCTTTTAGAAATTGAACGATAAAGACTTTCATACCCCTTCCAGCCGCCCTGAGAGCAAGACCGAGCGCAGCCGTTGTCTTACCCTTGCCGTCTCCCGTGTATACCTGTACGAGCCCCTCTTTCACCTGCATTCCCTCCCCGCATAATCTCTCACTGAAAAGACTTAAGTGATGATCTTCAGAATTGCCATACCTCACCCACCCAGCAGTACCGTAGCCAGGGTAGTACTCATCAAGTAAGATTGTGTTCTCAGGCCAGTGGCGACCGGTAAGCCTTTGCTGGTAAATGTGGACTGGCAAACATAAAAATGTTTCTCTATCTAAATAACTATAGAAACCCATCCCAAACAAGAATTACTCTAAATTTGGAGCACCTGTCTCGATCTGCAAAAATATCTCAAGCGTCGCTTGTCTCAAAAATCTATAAGAGTATATCAGAAACATGGTTAACATAATCCGACCTCTTTATCTCTCTATCCTGAAAGACGTGTTTCGCACTTTACCCGAATCACGAAAACCCCTGACGAACTCCCTTATAAACACAGGCTTCAATCAAACAAAGAGAATCGTTGTAAAGTGATCAATCCCGGTGCTATAGCACCGGATAAAACCGCCAAAGGTTAGAACTTCAAGCTTCTCCTTGAAAAAATGAATTTTCTTCCGCATAATCCTTTCCTGGTACAATAAAGCAAAACCTACGGAGCCGCAAAAGGAAGTTGCGTGTTCACAAAAAATTAAAGAAAAGCAAGATAAATAGTGAAAACACCAGTAGAAAAATAAAGAAGATAAGGACGAATTTGCGAGATGCGGCCCTTCCCAAGCTTATTCTGGTTTCCGGCGCCGTGGTTTTCGCGTTAGTCTTCTCAACCATTTTTACAGGACTCCTGATCCAGGATATAGCCACCGTCGGAACAATCTCAAAAGGAATCAAAATCGCCGGCATTGATGTCGGCGGACTAAACAGGGAAAGTGCGCGAAGGCTTTTAAGAAAAGAACTGACCGCGGATCTCAAAAAACCTCTTTTGCTTACACTTGATTCAAGAAAATTCAAGATCACTGCCAGGGAAATCCATCTTTCAGTCAATGAGAATAAGATGATTGAAAACGCATATTGGGCGGGTAGAAATAGGAACATTTTCGAGAGGATGCTGAGGAGATTTTTAAGAAAACCAATAAAAAAGGACATACCGGTGTCTCTTGTTTACAACGAAGAGAGGCTCGCCAGAAGAATTCATGAAATCGCCGTCGTCCTCAATCGTAAGCCCGTGAGCGCGAGCATAGATATTTCCAGAGGTTATCCGATCATAAGACCGTCTCGCTATGGACTTACAGTCGATGAGGAACGCACGTTAAACGACGCCAAAAGCGTTCTGCCAACAAAAGAACGGACCATGGAAATAAGAGCCTCAAGCATTACTCCTTCAATCACCGAAGATGAAATAGGCAAGATCGTGGTGGTCAAACTTGGCGAACACAAACTCTACCTTTACCACCGCGAGAAGCTGCTATATGAGTTCAAAGTTGCCGTTGGAAGCCCCCAGTACCCAACGCCAACCGGTAAATTCTACATAATAAAAAAGGAGAAGAACCCCACATGGTATCCTCCCAAATCAGATTGGGCAAAAGACAAGAAACCAATTCCTCCCGGACCTGGAAACCCCTTGGGACCTTACTGGATGGAAATCGGTAACGGCGTAGGGATTCACTCAACTCCGGACGAGGCGTCACTCGGTTACTCCGTATCCCATGGATGTATAAGAGTTTCTGAGTGGGCAGCAATGCAGCTTTTCAACGCCGTGAGCGTGGGGACCCCAGTTTTTATTCTCCCCTGAAAAATAAAAAAGAAAAAAGCCATTTAGCTATTTATGGTCGGATCGCGTAGTAGAGGCGATACTACTTCAATTCGATGCTTATTAACGCATGCCTCCGCGTGCTCCACCTACCGATTATTATTTGTGCTTCTACATTGGACAGGTCTACGGTTCCAATGTATTCTTCTTCCGTTCCTGCTCGCGATGTATCCGCAACAGCGAATTTTAGTGGAAAATGCAGGTTTCCAAAAGAGAGTCCTTCTTTGAAATCTTGTCCGATGCAATAACGCAGTTAACCTGGCGCCCCGTGTTCTTGACAGGGTTGAATTAATGTTTGGCGCCCGTCTTTAGCGCCACTTCTTCTCTCCTTTTTATGCTTGCGACAATCTTCAAACTTCTCGAGGTACCCTCTGGTCTGCCACCGGAGAACACGGCAATCATTTCCTCCCAGTCGAGGGGGAAAGCAAAGCTTATCCCGTAGCCCACAAATCTCTCCGTTTCAGCGAGTGTTCCCCCTCATCAATGCCAGCAGGTTCGAAAATATAAGACTTTCCTGCGCGGTGGAAAGAAACGCAAGTCTTCCGGGAAACCGCGCTGTTACCTTTCCGTAAGCGGAAAGAAAAGACGATGCCAGAAGCGATCCCAGGCGGCCGCGTGATTAAACCCATGTAAGAACGCATGCATGCTTCCCGGAGATCGCGAAAAATGCTGACCTTGCACAAATTGATGGATTTTTAATAATCCCTCTTCCCTGTTATCAGCACTGCCATGCCCGATTATCAGTAAAGAAAAGGTTTTCCAGATGAGTTGATCAATAAACGCGGCTTAAAATTTGCGTCTTTCCTGTCAGATTTACGAATTCGCACAGGGATTCAGCGCCGCGTTATTGCATGGAAGCATTCCCTCCCTTAAGTCGCCTTGAAAAATCCCTCAACCCGGCAAGAACTGCGACAGCATCTTCAGGAGTATCGAATATGGGGTAAGGAATCCTGCTACGAACATCCTTTAAGTAGTCACACTGGGTAAGCAGGCAAAGCGCTATAGGTTTGCCGTGCCTCTCCATGATCGTACCAATATCGGAATATATCTCCCGCGACAGCGCCGAATATGCACCAACATATCTTGCGTCCGCTCTCCTTAGAAGCACAACAACAGCGCCATCTATCTGCTCTTCTCCTAGGGCTCTATCCATCGCATACACAATAGCATCTGCCGAATGTATATCACCCAGGTCAAGTGGATTGGAAAGTCGAATCACATCCGACCTAACATAAGATTTCAATCCCTGTATCATTGATGGAGAAAACTCTGGAAGCTCGAACCCCTTCTTGTATACCTCATCCGCGAGGAGAACTGTGTATCCCCCTGCCTGAGAAATAACCGCGACCCTGTTCCCACGCATAGGAGGAAGAGCGAAGCCCCTTGCCATGTCTATTAAATTTTTAATGGTTCTAACCCTTATGATACCCGCTTGTTTGAAAACCCCGTTAAGGATTTCATCATCATTTGCAAGTGCGGCCGTATGGCTCGCGGCAGTTTTAGCGCCGTAATCAGTAACATTCGCCTTGTAAACAATCACCGGTTTTTTTATTTGGGAAGCGACCTCAAAAAATCTCCTTCCTCTTACTACGCTTTCAAGAAACATACATATAACCTTTGTGCTCTCATCCTGCGAAAGGTACTCGAGAAAATCGAGTTCATCCATGTTGACTTTGTTGCCGACCGAGATAAACTTGCTGAAGCCCAGATTACAGTTATCGAGAAACATAATGAGGCTTAAACCCACACCACCGCTTTGAGAGATTATAGAAATGGGACCATACTCACGCTTCTTAAGCGTCAAGAAAGGGAGACAAAGACCGTTTTCGGTGTTAATGATCGTCAAACCATTCGGACCAACAAACCTGATATTATACTTTTCCGCTTTTTCGCACACGAGGCGGGTAAGTTTTTCCCCCTCGGGCCCATATTCTGAGAACCCGCCGGAAGGTATTGCCATCCATTTAATGCCACATTTACCGCAATCGTCCATTATCGCAGGGACCACTTTTGCCGGGACAAAAGCAACGGCAAGATCAACCTTCTCTTCAATGTCTAAAATGCTTTTATAACCCCTCAATCCAAATACATCTTCCCCCCGGGAATTAACAGGAAATACCTTGCCTTTGTATCCCCAGTTCAAAAGATTCTCAACGATATTCTTGCCCATATTCCTCTCGCCGGAGGAAGCGCCAACCACTGCTACGCTTTCTGGATAGAAAAGTTCACGCATCTTATCCCCTTTATGTAAACCTTTATATCAGCCATTAATAAGATTGCCACAATCGACGCTTTCATAATCCGATTTTTGTCTTTTCATCTAACCGCGCAAAGTATAACAAATACTGCAATAACCTCACATATGGAAAAAGCTGGCGTGATTTTTAGATTGGATAAACCGTCGTTAAGCTCATAGTTACTACAGGGATTGATTGCGAGAATCAAGAAGTCTGCAAAGTTCTCTTGATGGAAAGCAGATATATATATATATTCCACAATGTCAAGAGCTTATAAGCCATCGTATGCCAGACTCGCTTCACCCGGGCTCAATTCGCAAAACGGGCAGCATGTGTTTATTGCTTATGCGCCTGTCAGAGCCGCTTCCTCTATTCTCTCAGGCACAATCGTGAAAGCCACCTCCGGATAACCTGTACGGAGTCTTCCACACCCGGTACAACATCAACTATCCATCACCAACCCCGGCATCTCCAAAAGCTATAAACCCGGTACTTGCGAAAGTAAATTCCTGGGCTCTGATGTAAATCCGCATGCTCTGCCAGATAGCAAAGACTGTAAATACGACAGCCATCTACACCGTATTAAACAAATACTGCCGTTCAGCCAGAAAACGCGAAAGAAATTCCGACATATGCAAAACCTCTATTTTCAGTTTTCCCTTTCTGGGGTACTACCGTTTAAAAGATTTATAACAGCAAGTGCATATAGTAATAATGCGCCCTCCCGATGCATTGAGATTCTCGGATTTCTTTTAGCCTGGTTAAGAAAAAACTTACTCATGCCCACTCTCATTGTGTCTTTCTGCAACAGATCTCATCCTGCAAGGAATTTTAAAATCCACACCCGATCTATGGAGAAGCAAAACTGTTGAAACGGCGACGTTCTTCACTGCGGGAATATGGGAAGCGGTGGAGCCAGGGTAAAAAATAAATGGAGCCTTATATCGGCATGGCTTCCGGTGTGAAGCGAGCTCTCTTCAACCATCTATCTCCCGCACCTCCGGGCCGCTGCCGGGGATTGTCATACCGCTCCAGCAGCGCCCGGGCCATCCCCTCCGCCTGTTGAATCACAAAGGGGCTGTTCATCATGTAAAGAGCCTGCGTGGGCACATTCGTGCTCTCCCGCACGCCATTGACCAGACCTGGCTCTGGAAAGTCGAACAGCGCCAGCGCCTCCGG
>JACVIW010000107.1 GCA_015711695.1 Candidatus Geohydrothermomicrobium daggyaiense | reverse complement strand
CGGGCTTGGGTTATGTGCTGATATGTGGAAATAGAGTGAGCCATGGAAAGCATTGCTGAAAGAATAGAGTCAGCCATAGCGGATGCAGTAAGTGGATTGCGAGTAAACATTATCGATATCGAGGTTAGCAAATACTGCGGAAAAACTTTCCTGCGGATAACACTTGACCGACCAGGCGGGATAACTATCGACAATTGCGCTGACGCGAGTGAAATAATCGGGCAGGTAATAGAAAGGGAAAATCTGATAACCGGTTCATATGTTCTTGAGGTCATGAGTCCAGGAGTGAACAGACCGCTTAAAAAGGCACGCGATTTTGAGATGAGTGTAGGCAAGATCGTAAAAGTTAAGCTCGTTGAACCCAGAGGGAGTAGAGACACGTTTCGAGGAGAGATATTAAGTTTCGATGGGAATATTCTCAGCATGAATATTGATGGTGAGAAGATGGACTTCAGCATAAAAGAAATCTCGAAGGCAAGGCTCGACCCCGACCTTCCCTGGTAAGTCTTCAAGAAGGGATAGGAGATGACGAGGTTTAAGCTTATCGAAGTTCTACGGCAAATCGAGGCAGAAAAAGGAATAGCCATGGACACAGTCCTTGGAGCGCTTACGGACGCCCTTCTATCTGCTTACAAGAAAAACTATGGAGCAGCGGAAAACATTAGAATTGATATAGATAAAAATACTGGCGACATCAAGGTCTTTCAGCAAAGACGAAGTGAAGAAGGAAAAGTTGAGGAAACGGAGATAACGCCGGAAAATTTCGGGCGAATTGCTGCTCAGACAGCCAAGCAGGTAATAATTCAGAGAATTCGCGAGGCTGAAAGAGACCTGATGTTCGATGAATATCATGGCAGAGAGGGAGACATAGTTACGGGAATCGTTCAGCAGAACGACCATCGTTACACTCTGATCGACCTGGGCAGGGTTGAAGCCCTGTTGCCTCCCAACGAGCAGGTCAAAGGTGAGAGATACGAGCACGGCACCAGGCTCAAAACGTACATACTGGAAGTCAGAAAGACAACAAGGGGTCCCCAGGTAATAGTGTCGAGAACGCATCCCGGACTTCTAAAAAGACTTTTTGAACTTGAAGTGCCTGAGATCAGTGAGGGTATTGTAGAGATCAAGGCGGTTGCCAGAGAACCAGGGCAGAGATCCAAGGTCGCTGTGGCTTCCAACGACCCTAACGTTGATCCTGTAGGGGCGTGCGTGGGTGCCAAGGGCTCGCGAGTGAGAATGATAGTGAACGAACTGCGTGGTGAGAAAGTTGATATCGTGGAATGGAGGGAAGACCCCGCGGAGTTCGTGGCGAACGCGATAAGCCCTGCCAGAGTCAAAGAAGTGATAGTCGACCACGACAACATGACAGCTGAGGTAATCGTCCCTGACAACCATCTTTCGCTTGCGATAGGAAAAGAGGGGCAAAACGCGAGACTTGCGGCTAAACTCACAGGGTGGCGCATAGATATTTTGAGTGAGTCTGAAGCCGCGAAGGCCGCGGCTGAATTGGAGGCTCAAAAAAAGAAAATACAGGCGGATATGAAATGCAGGGCGATACTTGAGGACGGGAGCAGATGCGAAAACCTTGCTCTTCCTGGTTCGGAGTTCTGTGGCATTCCGGAGCATCAGAAACTTGCGGAGATGATTGTTTCAGGTGATTTCGAAGTAGTCGAGGTAGAAGTGGAAGAAGATAGCCTGGAAAATGGAAATATCCGCAATGATGTTTCTGAACTTGAGAAGGAGCAAGAGATAGAAGAAAGTGATAATCGAGGTTCTGCCGAATCTCGTGATGAAGAGCAGGCTAACGAAACTAATTCTTTACCCGAGGCTGAATAGTTTTGGGAAAAGCCTTTGTTGTTTTTTGCTCTTGTTTGCGGTATTCCATGTTCTGATTTTTTCGCTCAAAGTATATCAAGAGTGCATATCAAGAGTGATCAAATCGAGGAAGGTGCTGTTTTGGCCTTGAAAAGGGTTGCCGTCAGGCAATGCGTGGGATGTGGGCGACGGCGCCCGAAAAATGAAATGATAAGAATCTCGAAGACAAAAGAAGGAAGAATTCAAGTGGACCCCACAGGGACTGGTCCCGGCAGAGGTTGTTATATTTGCTATGAAGAAGATTGTTTGATGAAGTCAAGGAAGAAGGGATTAATCGCCAGAGCGCTGCGTGCAGAAATACCCGACAAATTTTTTGATGATGTTCTCGCTAACGTCAAAAAGAGAGGTTGACAGGGCCGGTAAAAATTATGATAGAGACGCCATATTTATGCTATATAATCGAGAGAAAGCCCGGAATCAGGTGAAATCTTATGGACAAAATAAGAGTTCACGAATTAGTAAAAGAACTTAAAAAATCGAACCGTGAGGTTACCGATAGACTCAAAAAGCTGGGAATTCCATATAAGAGTGTGCTTTCCTCGATTACTCAGGAGGACGCAAATAGGGTAAGAGAATCATTTGGTCAAGAACCTGTAAAGATAGAGAAGAAACCAGCGGCGAAGAAAGCTGCGAAGAAACCCGCCGCTAAGAAAGCTGCAAAAAAGCCTGAAAAGAAAGCCGCTGCAAAAAAGGCTGCGAAGAAACCCGCCGCTAAGAAAGCTGGAAAACCAGCGGCGAAGAAAACAACAGCAGAAAAAGTTGTCAAGAAAGCTGCAGCTCCCCGGGTGGTAAAGAAAAAGCCGGATGCTAAGACGAAAGCCAAAGCAGTGACCACAGAAATAAGAGAAACTGCTGCCCTGGATGTCTTAGAGACTGAAACACCTTTACTTGAAAAACCGATCGAACGACCCTCTCATGACGTTGAGCAAATCAGAGAGGTGGTTGAGGCTGAAACCCCTGCGGCAAAGGAAGATGTTATGCCGGCTTTAGGTGAAGTCAGTCATGAGCCTGGATTTGTGCCCGAAGATAAGGAAGCGGAAAAAGTAGAGGCGGAAAAGGAACCAGAAGGGTCTGCCGGTAAAGAATCAATACCCGCTAGTGCATTGGAGGAAAAGATAAAAGTCGGAGAAGCGCCATTCAAAAAGGCAAAAGCTGAACCGGAGAAAGAGTCTGAAAAACCAAAGGTTAGGGTGGCAGCCGTTAAACCCCGGAAACTTCCTCAAAAGGAACCGGGGAAGGTTATCAGATTTCCGGTTGATCGTAGAAAGCAACCGTCGAAGCATGGAAAAAATGCTGTTGGCGTTGTGCTTCCAAAAGTTTTAAGAGTCCCATCGGGAATAACTGTGAGAGAGTTTGCTCAAAAGGTTGGGTTGAGCCCCGCGGACGTGATAAAGAAGCTTATGTCACTCGGAGAAGTTGCAACTATTAACCAGCCTTTAAGTGATGACGCTCTTGTACTGCTTGGGGAAGACATTGGCATTGAGGTAAAGGTTAAAGCCCAGAGGGTTGACGAAATCCAAAAAGAACTTGAGAGGGTTGACAGACCCGAGGATTTACAGCCCCGCCCGCCCGTCGTGACAGTCATGGGTCATGTGGACCATGGAAAGACTTTGCTTCTTGACGCCATAAGAAAAACTGACGTAGTGAGTCGTGAAGCGGGCGGTATCACACAGCATATTGGGGCTTATCAGGTAACGTTCGAAGGTCGAAAAATTACTTTTATTGATACACCGGGGCATGAATCTTTCACGGCTATGAGGGCGCGCGGTGCGCAAGTCACTGACATTGCTGTGCTTGTTGTTGCCGCAGATGACGGTGTGATGCCTCAAACGATTGAGGCGATTGATCATGCGAAGCAGGCTGAAGTTCCTATTATTGTCGCGGTGAACAAGATAGATAAGCCCGATGCGGATCCGATAAGGGTGCGGCAGCAACTTTCGGAAAAGGGTCTGATACCTGAAGAGTGGGGTGGAGATACTATTTTCGTCGACATTTCCGCCAAGGAAGGTACTAATATTGATCATCTTCTTGAGATGATTCTTCTACTTGCGGATATTTCCGAGTTGAAAGCGAATCCTGATGCTGAAGCAAGTGGTGTTGTGATCGAAGCAAGGCTTGACAGGGCAAGAGGCCCGCTTGCTACCGTTCTTATAAAGAGAGGAACTGCAAAAATCGGTGATGCCGTGGTTTGTGGGTCAGTATGGGGAAAAATAAGGGCTATGTTTAACGAGAGGGGCGAAAAACTCAAGAGCGCTGGTCCATCTACACCTGTTGAGGTGATAGGGCTGTCAGGATTGCCGATGGCTGGCGATAAATTTTTCGTTGTATCTGATGAAAAAAAAGCAAAGCAACTTGCGGAACATAGGAGTGTGCAAAAGAGACTAAGCGAGCAGGCCAAAACCCAGAAAGTATCTTTCGAGAATCTTCTTGAACGGCTTCGAGAAGAGGAGATAGCGGAGCTCAAGATAATTCTAAAAGCTGACACGCAGGGTTCGCTCGAGGCGATACTTGATTCACTCAAGAAGATGCAATCGGAGGAAATACGTCTTAGCGTAATACATAGTGGTATCGGGGGTATCACCGAGACTGATGTGATGCTTGCATCAGCAAGCAACGCCACAATAATCGGGTTTAACGTAAGGCCCGATGGCAAAGCCATGCGTTCCGCTGAAATCGAGGGAATTGAAATAAGAACATATCAAGTCATTTACGAGCTTCTTGACGATATCAAAAAAGCTCTTGAGGGAATGCTTGCTCCCGAGCAGGTTGAGCAGGTTGAGGGAAGAGCGGAAGTAAGACAAACTTTTAGAATCCCCGGGGTTGGTATCGTTGCTGGCTGTTATGTGCTGGAAGGCGAAATAAGTCGCGGTTCACAAGTCAGGCTTCTGAGAGACGGTATCGTTGTTCATGCAGGGAAGATTGCTTCCGTGAGAAGGTTCAAGGAAGACGTGCGCAGCGTGGCCTCTGGATATGAATGTGGCGTTGCGCTGGAGAACTTCCAGGACATCAAAGAAGGCGACATCCTCGAGACTTTCGTTCTAAAGGAAGTGCCCCGATAACCAGCACTCGGAATTATTGAACTCTTTTCCATGGAGATCGCAATGAAATGCTTCGTTGGCATCGGGTTTTACCAGCTGGATTTGGCTCAGTGCCGTTCCCTTAAAGACAAAAGGCAGATTGTAAAAAGCCTTGTCGACCGCATTGGCAAAGTAAGGGGATGCGGTGCTGCCGAAGTTGGCGAGCATGACATGTGGAAAAATGGTTCGGTGGCGGTCACATGCACGTCCACCTCGTATGGGAAGGTTATGGGCATTCTCGACAACGCCCGTAGGACAATAGAATCATGCGGGGTGGAGATCTTAAATGAGGCGCAATGGATTGTGAATCCGGAGGACTTGATGGTGAAACCATGGGATCAAGAAGAGTGAGCAGGGTTGAGGAAGCGTGCAAGGAGGAACTTTCCGAAATCCTGATTAGGGAACTGAAAGACCCGAGGATAGGTTTTGCGACTATCACAGGGGTTAAAATGACACCTGATTTAAAACACGCACAGGTGTATGTAAGCGTTCTCGGGTCGCGTGATGAAGTGGATAGAACCTTTAAGGGGCTGGAAAGCGCTAAGGGATGGATGCGTGCTCATCTCGGGAAGCGATTGAGACTGAAATTTTTGCCTGAGATAGAGTTCTGTCATGACGAATCCTCAGCTGAGGCGCAGAAGCTCGAGGCCTTATTCAGAAAGGGTTCGGAGGAAATAATCAGTGGTGATTGAACAGGCAGAAATCGAAAAAGTCTTCCGTCTTATTAAAAAGTGTTCTTCTGCTGTGGTGCTTGGGCACGAGAATCCTGACGGGGACGCAATAGGCTCTTCGCTCGGTCTTGCGTTGATGCTTGAAGAAAAAGGATATCATGTCACTATAAGTTTCCCGGAGCCGTTGCGGATACCGAAAAGATACCTCTTCCTTCCCGGTGTGGTAAAGTGCCAGGCTCTTAAAGAAATTAATGATGGTGAGTTAATTTTTGTTATGGACTGCGCAAATCCAGACCGGATTGAGGTATTTCAAAGTATTCTTGAAAAGAGCAAAGCTGTAATTAACATCGACCACCACCCTGACAACACGCGATTCGGGAGTGTCAACCTAATTGACCCTGATGCGGGTGCAACTGCGGAAATTGTATATTCGATTGCTCCAGAAATTGGGCTTGAGGTATCCAGGGATTCCGCGCTATGTCTCTATACAGGAATTGTCACGGATACCGGCAGATTTCAGTTTTCAAACACGAGGGAAACCACATTCAAGATAGCCTCGGAGATGGTTCATCTTGGTGTTGAGCCTAATTATGTCTATGAGAATATTTATCAAAGTGATTCACTCGAGTACGTGCGGTTGATTGGGAAGGTCCTGTCCGAAGCCGTATTTGATCGCGAAATCGGCCTGGTCTACGCGATGATAACGAGGCGGGACTTTGATGAGTTCGGGGTAAACGTTGAGGAAACTGAAGATTTGATAGACGCTTTAAGGACGCTTAAGGGACATCGGATTGCCGCAGTTTTCAGGGAAATCGAGGCTGGAAAGATCAGGGTGAGCCTTCGCTCGAGAAATGATGTGGATATAGGCAGCGTGGCGAGAAAGCTTGGTGGCGGTGGGCACAGGGTTGCTGCCGGTTATATATCGAGAAAAAAAAATATGGAAGATGCTTTGAAGGAACTCAGAGGAGCGATTGGTTTTGGTCGACGGGATTCTCGCGATTGACAAACCTGCGGGACTGACATCGAGGCAGGTCTCCACTGCGGTAGGAAAAATTTTCAACTGCAAAGCGGGCCACTGCGGGACGCTTGACCCGCTTGCCACGGGGGTTTTGCTGGTTTGCGTGGGAAAAGCAAGACTTCTTTCAAGGTTCCTGTCTGCCCTGGATAAAAGTTACAGAGTAACGGTTCTCTTCGGTGTTGTGACCGACACATACGACGTGACGGGGAATGTTATTGCCGAAACAGACATTGACTGGCTAACTCCTGATTTGATTGAGGAAGCGTTGCAAAGGTTCACTGGTGAGATTATACAAGTTCCTCCCGCATTCTCGGCTATAAAGTCAAAAGGTAAACCCCTTTATGCTTATGCAAGAAGGGGAGAGATGGTAATTCCAGCGTCAAGAAAAATAAAGATACATTCAATAAGGCTTGTTGATTTCCGTCGCGAAGACTCAAAAACGATCGCTGAGTTAGAGGTATATTGTGGTGAGGGTGCCTACATGCGGAGCCTCGCGAACGACCTCGGGCAGGTAATAGGTTGTGGAGCTTGTGTGCTTGCCTTGAGAAGGCTCTCTATAGGGCGTTTTGGTGAAAAAAGTCTTATTTCATATGAAGCCGTTAGATCGGGTGACAGGGCAAAGATAGAGTCGAAACTTATAGCAATGGAGGAAGCCACATATTTCCTGCCTTCTGTTGTTGTTAACTTGGATGGCGAGGTGTCTGTGAAGCTTGGAAAACCTCTTGATTACTCCATGATTGTTGCACCAAAAGGGAAAACGAAAATCTCGGGCAGCACGAAAGTGCTAAATAGCGAGGGAAAGATTATAGCTATTTATGGTCCGCCGAGAAAGGAAGACCCGGGCAATATTATTGGACGAGCTATAAGGGTGCTAAACTCAATCGAAGAAGTTAAAACAGACAATGATAGTGCTATCAAAGACGGGGGAGTTTCAGGGATTCAATAAGTGGAGCTGCGTAACAATTGGCGTCTTTGACGGTGTTCACCTGGGGCACCGCGCCATCATTTCGCGATGCGTGAGAGAAGCCAGACAGCAAAAAGCGGCTTCAGTGGTATTGACTTTTGAGAACAGCCCCCGGGCGGTTGTGCAAGGTCAAAGACCATGTGTCCTCACGGATAGTGAGAAAAAACTTCAGCTGCT
>JACVIW010000106.1 GCA_015711695.1 Candidatus Geohydrothermomicrobium daggyaiense | reverse complement strand
CTTGGCGACGTTCATTCATCCTACCTGACGCCTGAGGAGTACAGAAGGCTTGCGGAAGACATCAAAGGAAGCTTTTATGGCGTCGGTTTTGTTCTCCGTTACGATAAGAAATTGAAAAGACCGGTAGTGTACAACGTTTTGAAGGGCTCGCCCGGGGAAAAGGCGGGAGTGAAAAGGTCGGATATTATCATTTCGGTGGACGGAAAGGATACGAAGGGAGTAAGCCTTGATCTGATTGTTAGTATGATACGGGGAAGAAAAGGTACTGTGGTTGTTCTTGAAATTGAACGTCCCGGCAGGAAAGATCGCATTATTTTCAAGATAAAAAGAGGCAGAATAGACATACCTGACATTGAGACGGAGATTCTTAACGCGAAATATGGATATATTCAACTTTTGAGTTTCAGTTCGGGAATAAGCGGTAAGGTCAGGGATTGTGTAAGGGAATTTCAAGAAAAAGGCGTCGCCGGTTTCATCCTCGATTTGAGAAACAATCCAGGCGGGCTTCTTGAGGAGGCTGTTGGGGTTGTTTCTGTCTTTGTTGACAAAGCGGTTGTCGTGAGTTATCAGGGGAAAGGCGAAGCTAAGAAATACGAAATGACCACGGGAAGCGCTGAGACAAGCTTACCACTAGTTGTTCTGGTTAACGGGGGAAGCGCCAGTTCCTCTGAAATCGTGGCGGGAGCCTTGAAAGATATTGGTCGGGCTACGGTTGTTGGAAGCAAGACGTATGGCAAAGGATCAGTACAGAAACTGTTCGCTTTGCCAAACGGAGGAGCTGTTAAGCTAACCGTGTCCCTGTATTACCTGCCGAAGGGCGAGTCGATCAACGGAAAAGGGATCAGCCCGAACGTGAAAGTAGAAATCCCGGAAGATCCCGAAAGAGAGGAGAGGCTCCAGCTCGAGAGATCTAAGAGCGTTCTGGAGGACCTTATAAGGAAAAGAATGAGCGTATCTCTTGATTTAAAGATAGCTGCTTGACATCACTTATTTAATTTATTGCCAGGTGTCCAGCACACCGTGAAAAACTTCCTCCGTGGCTTTAAGTTTACTCTGAGACCAAACTTTTTACCACAAAGAAAAGCCTCGGATTAAGTTATTTGATCCGGGGACTAACTGTCGAAAAATCTTTGATCATTTCATGCGCCAGGCCGGTGATATACTTTGGGTATGGCTGCGAAAGGTGAAAACGCGAACATAAGGGTTAAGGCGACGAACCGAAAGGCTCTCCGTGATTATGAGATTGAATCCCGCATGGAGGCGGGAATCGCGTTAATGGGGAGCGAAATCAAATCGATAAGGGAAGGGCGGGTTAATATCCGTGACTCATATGCTACGGTCCGGGGAGGAGAAGTTTACTTACATGGAATGCACATATCACCTTATCCTCATGCTACCCATTTCGGGCACGAACCCGAAAGAGAAAGAAAGCTCCTTTTGCACAAGGACGAAATAAAAACAATCGCCGGGAAAATTGAGGAAAAGGGTTATACTCTGGTCCCGCTTAGAGTCTATATCAAGAATGGCTGGGCTAAGGTTGAGCTCGGTTTCGCCAGAGGTAAGAGAAAGCACGATAAGAGGCGGGAGATAGCCAGACGCGAGGCGCAGCGGGAGATGGAAAGGGCTGCTCGCAGGAGGCATTAAGCATCGAATCGCTATAGAAATTACCAGTTCGCGTTTTCTTTTTACGTAAAAATCCTCGTGTTTTATATGGCTAGTATCAGCGCTTTGTTCTATACTTATACTGGATTGTGCGCCAGTCAAGGATTTGCTTCGCTTAAGACAACCGAGGGGGCGATCCGGTTTCGACAGGGGTGAAAGAAACGCGAGTGCGGGTCGAGTTCCAGCTGCTCGTAAAAAAGCTGGAAAAAACCAAACGCCGAATCTGAACTGGCGCTGGCTGCTTAAGACAGCCACATCCACCGGAGAATTCCCGCGGCTCCGGTTTGGGTGACGGTAGTGGGATTACCCCTGCATCTCTGGTTCCTCGAGAGGCGGGGGGAAGATTTTGAGGAACTGGTTTCGGTAAGGCTGCCCATGAGCCGAGCTGAAACGAGAATTTAATCGTGGGATACGCCCGTAGAAGCTCGCGTGGAAGCTCCTCTGGACGCGGGTTCGACTCCCGCCGCCTCCACCAATAAAACAATCTCTCAGATTGTTTCTCCGGATTAAAGTAAGGCGGTTTATTATGGTTTTTGCTATGTCCATCGAACGAAGCATATTCTTGCGCAAAAACTTCATGGTTTTTTAATTTCGATTAGGAAAGCCTCTCGAGCTTATGCCCTCCGGTTGATCGAGCATCATCCGCGTTTCTTTCTCGCGGTGAAAAAGCGGGATAATGATTGGTACAGGCTCAAGGGCAGGATTCATTGATGATTTATGTTTTTCCAAAAGATTTACGGAAGGCTTAACCGGTTGAAATCTCTGGTATCGTGGAACACCAAGATATGGAAGGATATTATCATAGTTTTGAACCATTTAGGCCTTGTGAGTCTGCGTTTATAAGTTAGACGCGGGTTGGGGAATGCGGGTTGGGGAATCTATCATCTGTTAAAATTATCCAATCGTTAGGGAAACTGTTGGTAGAACCGTAATCTGAAGTGCTTTATTTGACTTGATGGTGAACTTGTATGAAAGACAAAGCGATCGGGGTTTTTGACAGCGGCGTAGGGGGTCTGACCGTGGTAAGGTCAATAATAGATATGCTCCCCCAGGAAGACATAATTTATCTTGGTGATGACGCTCGTGGGCCGTATGGGCCGCGAGAACTTGAGCAGGTCAGGCAGTTCGCGCTAGAAATCATAGATTTTCTCCTTCGTTTCGGGGTAAAGATAATAGTTATCGCATGCAACACCGCTACCGCTGCGGCAATTGATATTGCCCAGAGCGAATATGACATTCCTATTATCGGGGTGATAAGACCGGGTGTTAGAGCGGCGCTTAAGAACACAAAAACGAAGCGGGTAGGCGTTATCGGCACGATCGGCACTATAAAGAGCGGCGCATATGAGAAAGTGATGAGGGAAATGGATTCGGAAGTGACTCTTATAGCAAAGGCTTGCCCGGAATTCGTTGATTTTGTCGAGCGCAAAGAGACACACGGGTCGCGAATAGAAAGAATCGCCAGGCTTTACCTTGAGCCGATGGTTGATGAGGGCATAGATACTCTTATTCTGGGTTGTACCCATTACCCGCTTTTAGAGGATCTCATAACCGATGTGGTGGGTCCCGGTGTCTCTCTTATATCAAGCGCAGAGGAAACGGCCATAGAGGTTGAGGAAGTGCTTAACTGTCTTGGATGGAAGCGAAAGCCAGAAAACAATTCAAATCTGTTGTTTCTTACAACAGGAGACGCTGAGAAGTGCTGTGAGCTTGGAAGGATTTTCCTCGGTCCTGAAGTTAAGGATGTCATTAAGGTACGAATTGATGATGACGCCAGTGAAATTATCAGGCACTTTCGGCGGATGAAAAATCAAAGCGCGTGAATGTTTGCTCCGGGCGACCCATTATAAGAGTGTCTGGAATAGGCGTAATATTTTCCTGGATACCTTCTGGCAATTACGATCGCTATTGGTTACGCGGGCTTCGGCTTCTCTCAGGGATTTTGATTGGGCCCTTGGTTTCGATTATATGGATGGGCTCGGTGAGGGGGCGCGGAGGTAATGTCCGTTGAGCTTAACGTTCTTGGCACCTGCGGTGGATACGCGCGGCAAGGAAGGGCTTGCAGCGGATATCTCATAAGGTGTGCGGGTTCAAACCTTCTTGTTGACATTGGTAATGGGGTTTTATCCAACCTTCAGAATTTCGTAAACTTTTTCGATGTTAACGCGATTGCTCTTTCTCACATGCACCCTGACCATTACGTTGACATATTCTCTTTGTTCACGGCCATAAGGTTTTTCCCCGCTGTAATTGAGCCAGTCCCCGTGCTCGCGCCTTTGGGTGCTTTTGATTTCATCCGCCCAGTACTGAGTCCCGGCGCCCGCGAAGCTTTTCTCAAAGTTTTCCGCTGGATTGAGTGGAAAGAGAGCGCGGCAATCGAGAATAGAGAAAGTGTGCTTGCTGGCGATGAAAAACAGGATCAAGCGGTTGACTTGAAAATAACAGGGATGGACATGTTCGTAGATAAAATGGTTCCCGGGTATGCCGATAAATCTATTCAGCACGTTGGCCCAGGCCCCGTGATACTTTCCAGTTTTGATATACTTCCAGCGAGAATGAATCACCCGCTCGATACGCTTGGATTCAGGATAGAGGTTGAGGATAAGGTTATTGCCTACAGCGGTGATTCGGATGTTTGCGACAGCCTTGAGACACTTGCGCGGGGGGCGGATCTCTTTATCTGTGAGGCGACTTTTACCCGCCAGGTCAAAGACAAGGGTGGCGGGCATCTTTTTGCGGCGGAGGCTGGTAAAATAGCCTCAAATGCCGGGGTTAAAAAACTTCTGATTACTCATGTATGGCCGCTTTTTGATGAGGAAGTCGCTGCCGCGGAGGCAAAAAAAGAATTTGATGGTATTGTGGAAGTTGCTCGTGAAGGCATGCGTATTGAGATCTGAATTCTGTTGCTGAATAACTCTGTTTAGAATTCGTTACTGGGTGTGGAGGATTCTAAAGGTTAGGGAGAGGTTAATTTTGATAAGAACGGATGGAAGAAAACCGGATGAGCTAAGAGAAGTGAGAATTGTGAGGGACTTCATCCCGCACGCTGAGGGCTCTGTGCTTATTGAAGTGGGCAGGACCCGGGTTATCTGCACTGCTTCATTCGAGGAAGGGGTTCCGGGCTTCCGCAAGGGAACAGGAGGCGGCTGGATAACTGCCGAGTACTCCATGCTTCCACGCGCCACTCCCACAAGAAAACCGAGAGAGATGCTGAGCGGAAGGTCAGACGGGAGATCTGTAGAGATTCAACGCCTCATAGGTAGATCATTAAGGGCTGTCGCCGATCTTTCGCTTTTTCCGGAGAAGACTTTCTGGATCGACTGCGACGTTATTGAAGCTGACGGCGGAACCAGAACCGCGGCAATTACTGGCGCTTATGTTGCCTTAAGGGACGCCATCCAGACCCTGATCGAGGAGGGAGAGCTCAAGGCAATGCCGCTCAAAGATTTCCTCGCTGCAGTAAGCGTTGGCATGATCTCCGGTGTTCCTTGTCTTGATTTATGTTTCGAAGAGGACTTCAACGCTGAAATGGACATGAATTTAGTCGCTACAGGGGATGGGCGAATTATAGAAATTCAGGGTACCGCTGAGGGAAGACCGCTGTCTAGAGAGGAACTCGACAGCATGGTCGAACTCGGGCTGAATGGAATATCCAGGCTTGTTGAGATCCAGCGTTCGGTTCTATCCGAGCCCCGTCCAGGGACGAAATGAACCTTTAGGTTTAGCATTCTGCGTTTTTCCGGTTAAAGAGGGATGACGTAATCGAATGGAGATAATAATCGCTTCAAAAAATGCCGGAAAAGTTCGCGAAATAAAAGAGGAACTATCGTCCACTGGTGTAGCGTTTAAGACTTTCGAAGAGTTCCCAGACTGGGAAGATGTTAAAGAAACAGGGGACACTCTCGAGGATAATGCTGCAAGAAAAGCGCGGGTCATTTGCGAAAGATATGGTTGTCCAGCGATTTCTGATGATTCCGGGCTCTTTGTTGATGCACTTTCCGGTGAACCCGGCGTAAAATCAGCCCGTTTCGCGGGTCCTGAGCAGGATCCGGAAAAGAATATTTCTTTACTTCTCAAGAGGCTTGAGGGCCTACCCCCGGAGAAGAGAAAAGCAAAATTCATATGCGTGATTGCGCTTGCGCTTCCAGAGGGTGGCATAAGAATTGCCAGAGGGGAGTGCACAGGCGAGATAGTCACGGAGCGCAGGGGTAAGGGAGGCTTCGGTTACGATCCGGTTTTCAAGCCAGATGGGTATGAAGAAACCTTTGCGGAGCTTCCTCTGACGGAAAAAAACAGAATAAGCCACCGTGGAAAGGCGTTGAGGAAAATGAAAGAGATCATCGCTGAGATTTGCGAGAAATCCAATTCGCAGTAGACTGTATGCTCCTGGTTTGCTGAAAAACTGGGAAAGTTTCTTTTCCGCTTTTTTCAACTCCTGTCAACAACCCTCCGGGCGAACTTTACGAGCCCAAAAAGGAATTTCTTCACCTCCTGTTCGATTTTCTCCGCGCACGCCAGGACTTCTTCTCTTGGACCGCAGAGCGGGTCATGGATTGCGCTTATCTGATTGAAGCACGTGGAGAACCTGCTCATGAGTTCAAACACACCTATTTTTATTCCTTCAAGCGGATACATCTCTTCCCTGGGCGCGCATTTTAGAATGTCAGTTGCGGCTCGAATCGCCTGGATTGTTTTTTGTTTCTCACGAAACAACCCATCGAAAAGTTCATACGGCGTTGCGCTTGTTGAAAGCCCTTTATCAGGACAACCAAGCAAAGTCCATATAGCGCCGTTGATCTCAAGCAGAGAAAAGCACTTTTCCCTATGTCCGACATATTGATTCGAGATCAGATAGGATTGCTGCCTAGTCATTGCAATGAGGAGGTCAGCTTTATCGACAAGCCTGTGAGATAGCTTTAGTGGCGATTTTAGCGGTGCCTCAATCCCCAGGTGTGTGAGCGCTGCGCGGAGGTCGGGATGGGCTTCGCGGCAAGCTTTGGCGTCGATTCCGCAAGAAGATATCGAAAAACATTCCTGAATGACGCTGCCAAGGTTTTGAGCGGTTTTCCTGAAAACAACTTCTGCGAGCACGCTCCTAAAAAGGTTGCCCTTACATACGAAAAGTATTTCTAAAGCGGGTTGGTTCATGATTTGCTGGCTGAACATTCGATCGGAGAAAGAACATTGATGGCGCCCCTGTCGATGGATATCTGGAATTTTGTCCCGCCGGGATAGAATAGCAATTCGCCGTCTTCCTGCGCGAACGCATTTTCGAGCAGTTCGACTGACACGTTTTCACAGACGACAAAATCTACTCCTGATACTTTTGTATGCAAACCTCTAAGGAGAAGAAGTGTTGCAATGAAAGCCTTCAATCCGCTCATCGGCTTAACGACGGTCATATAGATTCGCCCGTCATCAGGGCGCGCGCCAGGAGCTATCATAAAGCTTTTTCCATATGTGCTAATCTTTGCGAACATCACGCCGATCACAGGACCGTCATACTTGTAATCACCTGCTTCTAACTTTACCCGGTAAGTTTCAAGTCCCCTGAAAATAACGACGGCGGCACGCTTAAGGGAGGCATACCAATAACCTGGTACGCCAAATCTCTTATACTTAAGCGATCTTCTAACCAGATCTCCATCAAGTCCGATTCCAAACACATTACTCGAATAACGGACACCTTTCTTTTGACCTTCAAGGGTTATCTTCATCAAATCAACAGGGCGAAGATTAAATTCAACGAGTGCGTTAAGAGCACTTTCAGCGTTTTCAAGACCGAGCGCGCGACAGAAGTCGTTGGCGGTTCCCGCTGGTATTGGCACCAGAACGACGTTTTTGCTCGCGCGAGAGAGCATTATGTTATTAATAACTTGATTCAGCGCTCCATCTCCCCCGAAAACCATGATTACACGAGATCCGCCAAATCTTTTTGACCAGAACTCGACAGTCTGACCCGCGTCGTCAGGGAGATCGGTGGAGGTTTCTTCCGGGCTCATTCCCTCCCTTCGAAGCATGCTTCTTAGCCTGCCAGCGAGCTCAGAGCCCTTTTTACTCATCGGATTCACGATGATGAGAAGTCTTTCCTCTATTGACCTGAGCCTGTCAATAAGTTTTCTTTTT
>JACVIW010000105.1 GCA_015711695.1 Candidatus Geohydrothermomicrobium daggyaiense | reverse complement strand
CAGTCAATTACGGTAGATTTCAGGATAGTTGTCGCGTGAAGCAGAACAGATTTGCTCTACGAACTTCATAATATATCAACAAATAAATAATGCAAATATATTTTATGCCGCCTTACTGCTTGTTCGTTTTGTATTTAAATATACATTATCAACACGATCCCAATTACGCGTCTTTCCTGACCAACGATTAGGGTTTTTCTGTCTCGCAAGCTCATATACTTGTTTTCTTTTCTCTAAAATTTCTGTGTCTTTACCTTCATGACGTGCGTTGGGTGTAACAAAACTAATGCCACTATGCTGGTGAATATTGTTGTACCAATCAACAAATTTTACTACCCATGCTAACGCTTCCTCAACAGAAGTAAATGGCTTATTAGGGTATTGCGGACAATACTTGAGGGTTTTAAACATTGCTTCGGAAAATGGGTTATCATTACTTACTGAAGGACGGCTAAATGATGCTGTGACACCTAAATCTTGCAACTTTGCCAACATCATAGAACCCTTCATGGGACCACCATTATCGGCATGTAGATTAACCTGCCCCTCACGTACGCCCTCGGCCATATACGCATTAGATACAACATATGCCGCATGTTCAGCAGATTGCTCATCAAACACATCAAACCCAACTATTTTACGGCTAAAAACATCGAGAAATAGGTAAAGATAAAAATATTTGCCACGAATATTGCTGACCAAAAAAGTGATATCCCATGACCACAGCTGGTTTGGCTGCGTGGCATGCAATTCAGGTGGTTTACGGTGCGCACTAGGACGCGAAGCATTGCGATGCTGCAACATCATTTCTTCGCGAAGTGTTCGATATATTGTGGATTCTGAACCTATATAATCACCCTGAGTTGCCAGGGTTGGGACAATCTGATTTGGTGATTGATTACGGAATTCGTAAGAATTGACGACTTCTAACAAGCGTTTACGCTCAGCTTCGGTAAATTTATTGCCGGGAGCAGTGAGAGGACCACGGCGCTTATCCTTAAGGCTGTCGTCCTTCTTCCATCTTTGCCATGTCCTTATATCAAGCTCTAATATCTCACAGGCGGGTTGAAGCCTAGCTCCAGCATCACAGGCTTCCTGGATCAATAAAATGGCTTCAGCCTTATCCTGCTCAGTAATTAAGCGTCCTCGTCGACCCCCCAAAGCAAGTCTGCTTTTTTTTTGAGAATCAGTAAAGCGGACACTTCAGCTAAAGCTTTATCTTTTCGCTCCAGATCCCGTTTTAGCTTTTTAATTTCTTTCGATGTTCTCTGGTTCTCGGCTTTATGTTCTTTAGTGCTTGTAACGCCTAGATTTTCTAATATCTGTTTTTTCCAGGCATCTAGGTGATGAGAATAAATTCCATGCGCTCTACAGTATGCGCCTTGCTCCTGCTCTGTTTTACCCATGGTATCAATAACAGCTTGCAGCTTGGCCTCTGGTGATTTATCGTGGGGACGTTGAGGAACATTCAATTGAGTAACATTTTTCTTCTTAAGCACGGCAGTTTTCCATGAGTAGGCGGTTTGATAGGGAATATTAAATTCTTTCGCCAACTCTACTACACTTGGGGCATTAGGTGCCATCATTTTAGCTAAGATGCTTGCTTTTATAGCTTTTGAATATGTCGTTTGTCTCATTAGGGACTCCTTTCCCGCCCCTTTTTGAGTTAGTTTAATTCAGAGGCGACAACATTCCTGACACCCGGGGCTTCGCAATCTTGTTTACAAAATCACTGT
Organism: Candidatus Geohydrothermomicrobium daggyaiense; assembly: GCA_015711695.1. Classification (GTDB taxonomy): domain Bacteria; phylum Actinomycetota; class Geothermincolia; order Fen-727; family JACVIW01; genus Geohydrothermomicrobium; species Geohydrothermomicrobium daggyaiense. Next base: position 6,109 of record JACVIW010000105.1, on the reverse strand, counting down.
TTTCCGATGAGAAGACAGAGCCCCTCCATATAACTTTGCTAAGCTGTGAGTAAATATTCTTACCAGTTTCATAGAGGTAATTACAAAACCTATCTAGCGGATAAGGTTCAACCCCTGCGCTTTGAAGCGCACGAATAGCTTTCGCCAGGGATTTGCTTCCCATAAAAGAACAAACAACAGGTTTATCCGTCCTGGAAAAGACATTGACTACTGCTGAAGCTGTTCCCGAAGGGTCCGTCATGGCCTGAGGTGTTAGTATCACCAGTAGAGCGTCTACCCCTTCGTCCGAAACGAGCACATCGAGGGCTTTTCCGTATCGATCCGCATCGGCATCCCCGAGCACATCAACAGGATTGTTGAAACCAGCAGCTTGCGGTAGAAACTCTTTAAGATTATTAACTGTTTTTTTCCCCAGATCAGCAAGAAGTAGACCCGCTTTTTCACAGGCGTCTGCAGCGATTATTCCCGGGCCGCCAGCATTTGTCAAAATTGCTACTCTGTTGCCCTTCGGTGGATCCATAGCTGAAAGAGCACGCGAGAGATCAAACAGCTCCTCAAGGCTATCAACCATTATTGCGCCGGACCGATCACACGCAGCAGCATACGCCTCCTGGGACCCAGCAAGAGAGCCAGTGTGAGATGAAGCAGCTCGAGCTCCAGCAACCGTCTTGCCAGCCTTATACACTATGACTGGTTTTCTCTCACTTGCAAATGAAAGCGCCTGGATAAACCTTCTACCGTCAGGGACGCCCTCAACATAAATGGAAATAACCCTGGTTTCATTATCCAGAGCGAGCATTTCTACAAAATCGCTCTCGGTGAGATCTGCGTTGTTACCAAGGCTTATGAGTTTAGAAAATCCGCTGGATGAGGATCGTGCCCAGTCAATGAGTGATGTGCAAATAGCACCTGACTGGCTGATCATTCCAACTCCACCAGGAGGAGGCATTACCATGGAAAAGGATGCGTTTATCGGCAGTGTGGTATTTATAAAACCAAGGCAATTGGGACCGAGGATGCGCATACTGTGCCTGCGTGCAATCTCGATTATTTCTCTTTCCAGTTTTATGCCCTCAAAGCCGGTCTCCCTGAAACCTGCAGATATCACCACGCAAAACGGAATCCCATGAGACCCACATTCTTCAACGACGCCGGGCACCAATTGCGCAGGAATCACAATCACGCACAGGTCAACGATTTCAGGAATCTCAGAGATGCTCCGATAAACCTTGAGCCCTAGTATCTCCTGTGAGTGAGGGTTGATGGGAAATACTTTACCCCTGTACCCGGAACTCAGAATGTTAGCGAGCAGCGCATGACCGACTTTTTCAGGATTTGATGAGGCACCGACAACAGCTACTGATGCAGGCTTAAAGAATTCGCCCAGCTTTCGGGACAGGTCATTCGATTTCAAAGACCTGCCGGCCATTGTAATACCCACACTCTCTACATACCCGGTGGGGCAACTTTGGTTGGTGGCATTGCGGGCACTCTGTAAGTTTTACAACACGAGCAACGTGATGTGCCCGTCTTGAATCCCTTTTAGATTTTGATTTCTTCCTTTTGGGTACTGCCATATCTTCAAACCTTCCGGTAAACAGAATGCTCTGAAAAGGTTACTCGAACACAGTTTTAGCGTCAAGACCGCTTCAGCTGAAAAAGTCAATTTTCACGTTATTTACGCGGTTATCAAGCTTCGTCAACAAGAAGACAGCAGGTGAGCAGCAAGCTTAAACAAGAGATTCAGGCGAATATGGTCAAAAATAGCGGATATCTCCAACAACACACTGGGGAACACCCGAACAGACAAACAAGGAACTCCTACACCGAGTTCGATCCCGGTTGCCTCAATTGCCGGGTCCCACCCGGAATGGAATCCCGGGATTATACCCCGTACTTTCATTTGTTTACGGAAATTTTCTCTAAAGCTACCCGATCCTCTATTCCATGATAAATGACGCTGTCCCGACGGCCTGAGCTCTGAGGAGCCGGGGTAACTCAGGACACCCTTGAAGATTTTCTCACGCGCGGCGAACTTTCACTCCTCCTGGCTACGCTTTATCCCGCCGATCAGGCGTTTTAGTGCTCTGCGGATGCGAAATCCCGTATTCCTCGTGAAGGATAAACACCATGGCAACGTCCTTTCACGGCATGAGGAAGAGCTCATTATTGATAATCTCACTTTCGTATTCCCGCTCTTGCTTGCTTTGACTTCCATAGCAGGTAAAGGTTGTCTGCGCAAATGACCGTTAAAGACACACCTACAGGACATATTGATGTCTTTCGGACACAAAGCGCGTTTAGACTTCACCTTTTATTCTTCTTATCAAATGAAGGTAAAAGAACCCGGTTTACTCTTTTCAGAACAAGACCTCTCCGCGGTATATAGGGGTAAGGTCCGATGTTCCTGAAGATCCCATCGAAGCGCCTCCATGCACTGAAGATCAACCCATTATCTGTGTGCGGGAAAACCGGGTTTGTGTGAATGGACAATAGATAATACACGGGTGATATTGATTATTCAACAACTTGACCAGGAAGCAGCCCGCTTGAATATCCCCTTAATTGGTTAAGAAAGGATCAATCGCAACCATTCACAACCGCTTTTCTACCAACTTTTGAGTCTTTGAGGGCAAGAAAGAACGCAACAGCGAGTAACAGCATTGGAAAATACATTGTGAAGAATCTCCATATCACCGTAAGAATCCCAGCTGTGCTCTTATTTATGAAGACACTGAATATTCCGGCAAAAGCAGCCTCAGCAATACCACTTGCCCCCGGGACGGGCGCGAACGGCAGGATGCTTGATACCACTATCTGACCCATCATTGCCTTCCAGAAGTACTGCGGGTAACCGAGTCCGCGCAAAATCAGTGAAACAGCCAATGCTCCGGAAAACCAGAAGACCATGGTTAGGAGGAAAACAGAAATAAGATGATGTTTGCGCCCGCGTACAAAAGTGCGCATACTTTCAGTGAAATCGCAAATGTTATTTGCCAGGCCCTTCTCAAAACGTATAAAACACTCTTTTTTCTTCAAAAAGCCAGGGATTACGGCGTTAATGAGCTTTACCACTTTCAAAGGCTTTTTGATTAATGAAAGCGTTAATATCATCACCACAACTGATACTAATCCAGCCAAAACAAGAGCTGTTCTCGCCCCGACGTGAATTCTGAAACTCGCGGCGCCAAGAAAAACAACAACCGAGAAACTTAATGCCATAACCAGCAGCGAAACCACGCCTCCAGCTGTCGAGACCGCAGTCGCTTCGCCACCGGTAAGCCCGTATCGTGATAGAAAAAACACCTGCGCTGGAAACCCGCCCGCCCTGTATGGAGTGATGGCGCCAGTAAAAGCGCTTCCGAGTACCGCTTTAGAGAGCCTCCCGAACGGAATATCCTTGCCCATCGCCCTTGTTATCATCCTGAAGCGCAAACATTCACATAACCACCTGCCAACGACAACAACGGCAACAATACCAAAATAAAATGTATTGATGCTTGACACGGCTTTGAATGTCTTACTATCCACGGTCAAAATCGAAACCACCGCGCAGGCAATGGCGCTTACACCGAGCGCTACAGTTAGATACAACCATACTCTCTTTTTTTGACCAATCAAATTCTTATTTTGCATAAAAACCACAAAAAAGCCCGAGATTGAAACGCCCGGGCTTGACAAACCCAATGAACAACTTCGATAAATCTGGCACACGACCCGAGAAATTACAAGTTGAGCAAGCTCAAATTCCCAGATACGAGCGCGTAACTAATAGAAACTTTCTCGCAAAACCGGTACACGGCAGTCAAGCAAACTGAAAACATAATGATAAGAAAGAAATTAAAAATAGAAACACAAGACGAAACCTTAGAGCAGTTCAATAAGATTTTAAGATTATTCGTCGATGCTTTCAGAATTAAGCTTATCCTTAAGCTTCAACAACGGCTTAAGGCGAATATCAATCTGTCGGGAAGCGCAGCTACAGGTTTCCACATTCAGATCCGCGCCACACAAAGGACAAATCCCCCGACAGGTATCCGCGCAAACCCTTCTATGAGGTAAAGAAAGACATATCGCGTCTCTAAATACCTGCTCGAGGTCAAGCACGCCGTCAACCACGAGATACTCACCTGCCGGGCCTTCAATCTCTTCGTAACCACTGCCCACAAAAATAGCGATTTCCCTGATCGCTATGTCCAGTGGAAAATCGAATTTATGTAGACATCTTACGCATTCGAGCTCGACCTCTCCACTTATAGATCCCGCGATTTCAACAGCATCAGATAACCTTTTTAATTCAACCGCCCACTCCATATCAACACCGGCGGTAAAATCAAGCTCATAACCCGTCATGGAAGAGAGGCCCGAGGCTCCCTTTAAAATTTTTGAATCACCAACTTTCGGCATTAAAGTACCGATGTCCACTTTGAAAACATCTGGAGCGTGCCAGGGAGCACATGGTTCATTTTTATACTTATGGTGTAATCCAACATTCCTTTTTCCACGCAACAAAGTTCACCTCTGGGAAAATTATACGGCGTTATTCCCTATTTTTCACGTGGAAAAATCAGAGTTTCCTGTATGGAATAGAAGCAGAAGCATCAGGGTTAAATATTTTCAGTTAGCGAAAAAACAGGCTAATCTTCGTCGGTTTCCCTGTACCCGTATTCTTCCTCGATTTCAACATCCAGGGGTTTCCGCAACTTATCACGCCATGTTCTTACCCTGTTCAGTGTATCCTCAATAGACTGACTCACATCCAACAGCTTGGCTTCAAGATCCCCGAAGACGCTGTCCGCGTAGTCCTCCGCCTCAAGCCTTATCTGCTTGGCTTCTCGCTGGGCCTCGTCAAGCATATGGGCTCTTTCGAGCCTCGCTTCCTCCATTATGCTTGTCTCCTGCACTAGGCTGTCGGCTTTCTTCTGGGCTAGCTCTATAATTTCCTGAGCCTCGCGTTCGGCATCCGAAATTATCCTTTTCTTATCCCTCGTTATGATCCTCGCCTCTTTTAACTCTCCCGGGAGAGTCGCGCGTATGTCATCAAGCATGTCGTAAAACTCCGCCTCATTAATCAGGACGGATGATGAAAGAGGAACCTTCTTTGCCCTTGCCACGAGGTCCTCGAGCATTTCAAGCCGAGCAAAGATATCCATAAGTCCCTACCCCTTTCCTCACTCTTTTTTCCGCGAAATATCTCTGTATTTTTCGGCAAGCCGTTTTTCGACCGATTCAGGAACAAGACCCTTGATTGAGCCTCCGTAGGACGCGACCTCCTTTATCCCGCTCGAACTGAGGAAAGTGTATTCAGGGCTCGCCATAACAAAAAATGTCTCAATACGCTCATCCATCTGCCGGTTAAACTGCGCCATCTGAAACTCGTACTCGAAGTCAGAAAGCGCCCTCAGCCCTTTGACTATAACGGAACAATCATACCTTTTCGCAAGATCCACAAGCAGAGTGTTGAACTTGACCACCTCAATGTTTTTCTGGTCCTTCAAAGACTCAACAAGCATCTCAACGCGCTCCTCAACGCTGAAAAGAGGGGATTTCCCGGCGCTTACCGCAACAGCCACCACACCTCTGTCGAAGTGCCTTGCGGCGCGCAGAATAACATCCAGATGACCGTTTGTCACAGGGTCGAATGTGCCAGGGCAGATAGCAGTCTTCAGCATAGGCTTTGAAGATTTACTCATTCACTCCCTTTCAGTCTGTATATGGAAACCGTGGAATCGCCGTATTCTCGCTTTTTCACAAGCTCCCATCTTTCCCCCAGAGGTTCAAATTCATTTCCTGAAAAGCCGCGGTATATAAGGTAACCTTCGGGCGTGAGCAAACGCCTCCGGTCAATCACGCTAAATACTTCTTCCAGCAAGCGCTTTTCAATTCTAAACGGGGGATCAACAAAAATCAAACTGTACTGGCCCCTGACCCTCTTCAACCCCCCAGGAAGCCGCGCAATATGTATTTTCGCTCTATCCTCTAGATGCGCCCGCCTGAGATTGGTTCCTATATATCGTGCCGTTGGCGCATGATATTCCACAAAATCGGCACTTTCAGCGCCTCTGCTCAAAGCTTCGATGCCGAGGGTCCCAACACCAGCGAAAAGGTC
>JACVIW010000104.1 GCA_015711695.1 Candidatus Geohydrothermomicrobium daggyaiense | reverse complement strand
AAATTCTCAGCGGTAGCGTATCGAGAATTACCCAAGTCTGTGCCCGAGGGGCGAGCGAAACGGAGAAACTGTTCGATCTGATATATTTTGGTGATTTCTTAAGCGTCTATCTTTCATTGCTGATCGGGGAAGACCCCACCCCTGTGGAGAGAATAAATGAACTGAAAAAGAGGCTCGATTCTTTTAGCGGGTGAAACTTGCTATGGAAAACGTGAAAGATTTTGACTGGAGCGTCGAACTTGCCGCCGAGTTTCTTTCCGAGCGCCTTGGAGAAGTTTCGGGTATAGCGGTGGTGCTTGGATCGGGCTGGGATGCTTTGATTGACGAGAGGCGCGTCAGTCACGCTGTGGATTTTAAAGATATACCGGGTTTCGCTGTTCCAACTGTTGCTGGGCATAAGGGAAGGGTTTTGAATTACACAACGGAAAATGGCCCTCTCCTTGTTCAGGAAGGAAGGCTTCATTGCTATGAGGGTTTGAGCGCTTTGGATGTTTCATTCCCGATATTCGCTTACGCGCGCCGCGGGTTGAAAGCGGTTGTGATGCTAAGCGCGGCAGGAGGTTTGAACCCACTTTATATTCCAGGTGACCTGATGATAGTGCGGGACCATATTTTTCTCCTGGGGGAAAACCCTCTTTCTGATTTGAGGCTTGACGATTCCCGTTCGATTCACGTTAATCTGGCCGGGATCTACAAACACGAGTGGCGGGAAGCTATAAAAGCAGCTCTACCTCAACAAACGAGATGCGAGCAGGGGGTCTATGCTTATGTGAAAGGACCGACGTATGAGACTGACGCGGAGGCCGCTTTTTTGAGAATGGCTGGTGCTGATGCTGTTGGGATGTCCTCAATACCCGAAGCGGTATGCGCAGCGTTTTTGGGACTTGAGGTTGCAATAATGTGCTGTATATCAAATACGCTGCTACCGTCCAGGGCTCCCGGCCTGACTCATGAGGAGGTATTACGGGTAACAAGAAGCAGGGCAAAAGTTCTCGAAGGCTATCTCGACTCCCTTCTTGCCCATACTTATCCATTGATTAAAGGGCTTTAAAGCATTGTCATCGTGGTTCATTTTAGTGAAAGGTGGATGTTTGTAAGGCTTAGCGTTTTAAAATTTAAGCCATAGGATTCCAGTTGGAAATTGGAAACGGTCTTACCAGGGCTTGATTCCGTGTAAAATGTGGGGAAACGCTCTGGGTTTTGTTCTTTTATGCGCGTCCTGGAGCCAGTATTATGAGGCTTTTTTAAGCGAAAAAGAGCGCTTTTTTAAGTTGCTGCTGCTTGTAAGGAAAGGAGAAACGATTAGATGGATTATGACATCAAAGATATATCGCTCGCCGATAAGGGAAAATCAAGGATTCTCTGGGCTGCTCTTGAGATGAAGGTGCTCGAGACTGTCAGAAGGCGCTTTGAGAAAGAGAAACCTCTTGAGGGAGCGAGAATCGCGGCGTGTTTGCATGTAACCACTGAGACAGCGAATCTCATGGTTACTTTGAAAGCCGCCGGAGCTGAGCCTTTTCTCTGCGCTAGCAACCCGTTGAGCACGCAGGACGACGTGGCTGCCGCGCTCGTGAAGCACTTCGGCATAAGTGTTTTTGCCCGACGGGGTGAGGACAACGAGACATACTACCGACACATAAGGTCTGTTCTGAATATCAATCCTCATATCACAATGGATGATGGCGCTGACCTAATAACGACTCTTCACAGGGAGCTCAAAGAGCAAGCGTTGAGAGTGATTGCCGGCACCGAAGAAACAACGACAGGCGTGATAAGACTTAAGAGCATGGAAGAGAACGGAGTCCTTCTATACCCGGTAATAGCTGTTAACAACGCAAACACGAAGCATTTGTTCGATAACCGTTACGGTACGGGTCAGTCGACGATTGACGGTATTTTAAGAGCGACAAATATACTTCTTGCGGGAAAGAACTTCGTCGTTTTCGGATACGGATGGTGTGGCAGAGGGATAGCGAACCGCGCGAGGGGGATGGGTGCTCATGTAATTGTGGTTGAGGTTGACCCACTAAGGGCTTTAGAGGCGGTCATGGATGGTTTCACTGTGACCACTTCCATGCGGGCAGCCGAAAGGGGAGACATATTTGTGACAACAACCGGTGACATCCATGTAATCAGGCGCGACCACTTCCAGGTGATGAAAGACAGGGCAATCGTTTGCAACTCGGGCCACTTCGACGTGGAAATTGACAAATCAGCGCTCTCCGAGATGGCCACAAACAGGCGCACGGTCAGGGATAACGTTGAGGAGTTCCTGCTTCCTGATGGAAGAAGAATTTACCTGCTTGCCGAGGGAAGACTGGTGAACCTTGCGGCCGCGGAGGGTCATCCAGCTGCCGTGATGGATATGAGTTTCGCAAATCAAGCTCTTTGCGTCGAGTATGCTTACAATCAAGAGGGACAGCTTGAAAAAAGAGTCTATGATGTTCCTCTGGAGATAGACAGGGAAGTTGCCAGGCTTAAGCTCCAAACGATGGGGATAGAGATTGATTCTCTAACTGATGAGCAGGAAGAATATTTGAAGAGCTGGAGTATCGGAACCTGAATGGTAAAAAAAGACTCGCCACTTACGCCGGGTTTTTGCTTCTAAGAGTGCATGGTTCTGAAAAGAGGATGTGTGGCTTGAAAACCTCCGACATAGAAAGAATTATTTGGGCAGGGAGAAACCTTCATGCGGCAGGTCTAGCGCCCGGCTCTTTGAATTCCCTTGGAATGAGACTTTTTCCCGATGGTGCTGCAGTGACTGCGAAAGGCTCAAACTTTGGTTTTTTGAGCCACGAGGACATACTTTATGTTGACGGTAAGGGAAAAGTGAAAGCCCCCGCGGGCAAGGAGCCGTGCGAGGATATCGGAATAATACGGGCTGTGTTCAGAGAAAGGGCAGAAGTGGACTTTGTTTTGAAGTGCAGGGCTCCTCACATGGCAGCGCTTTCATGCAAGGGAAGAAGTTTTATAGAGGAGGCAAGATGGTTGCTGGGCGAAGTAGGCACCGTTGGTTTTGTGCCTTACTATCGACCCGGAACCGCGGGGCTTGCTGGAGCTGTTGGTCATGCGCTGAGGGTTGCGGATGTTGTCTTCATAGAAAAACAGGGAGCCGTAATATGTGCGCGTGATGAGCTAAACCTTGTAAGTCTTGCGGACTCCATTGAATCTTCGGCGAAGACGCTTTTTATATTGAACGCCGGTTTCGCCGACGGGCTCAAGAGCGAATAACCCGCGCATCCAGACGCCAATCAGAGGAATTATTCCGGTTACCATTGGGAAGCGTTCTTGAATTTGAATAGTGCCTAAATCATTCTTATTAACTTTCAGAGGTGATTCTAAGATGAATGGTCCGTTTCAGCCACGTAAAGGTGACGCGCTCTTCTTCGAGGAAGACAGGCTTTTCATACTTGACCAGCGTGCCCTTCCACTTGAAGAGTCCTATATAGAAGCTAGAACGCCACATGAAGTGGTGCGTGCTATTTCGACGCTTGCGGTCAGGGGGGCGATGGCGATAGGGATAGCGGCGGGATACGGTGTGCTTCTCGGTGCTATTGAAGCATCGAGAAGCAAAAACGAAGATATCTTGGAGGGGGCTCAAAAAGCCGCGGAGATATTAAAAGCCTCTAGGCCCACTGCGAGGAATCTCTTCTGGGCAGTGGAAAGGATGGAAAAGCGGATAAACGAGTGTAACGGCGGAAGCGTCCGTGAAATACTCGATTGTCTCAAGCAATGTGCTGACGCCATCGCTGCGGACACGATCGAGCAAAACATGAAACTCGTGGAAGTGGGAGTTGGAATCCTTCCTGATGAATGTAAAGCGCTCACACACTGCAACAGCGGGGCTCTGGCTTCTTTACGTTATGGAACAGCCCTCAGTATTCTTATTGAGGCGCACAGAAGAGGAAAAGCGGTGCACGTTTTTGTGGATGAGACGAGACCTCTGCTCCAGGGAGCAAGGTTAAGCGCATGGGAACTTGCCAGAAGCGGTGTCGCTCACACGGTTATATGCGATAATGCTGCAGCTTTTTTTATGGAGAGAGGAGAAATAAACGTTGTAATAACCGGTGCCGATAGAATCGCTGCAAACGGGGATACCGCCAACAAGATTGGCACTTACGGGCTGGCGATACTGGCGCGCTTTCACGAAATACCTTTCTACATCGCGGCGCCTTCTTCGACGATTGATTTATCCTGTCCAGGGGGTAATGATATCCCGATCGAGGAGCGTTCCCCGGAAGAGGTCAAAAAATTTCAGAGCATACAAGTAACGCCGGAAAACACGCAAGCAAGAAATCCCGCTTTTGACGTGACCGCATCTCACTTGATCTCGGGAATAATCACCGAGAAGGGCATTGTGTTTCCTCCCTACAAGGAAAATCTGAGACAAATGTTTCAAGTTCGGTAAGGTTTGCGGTTATCATGACATAACGTCTGATAGAATCTAAAAGATGTCGGATAAGCGTTGTTCGGGCAAATTTCACCGGACGCTAAAAAAATCATGTTCCTGTGTTTATATGAGGATATGTGAAGGCATTGGGGCCTCATGGTGAGCGAAACGCGACTGAACAGATGTAAAGGAAATCGCCTTCCCATGGTTATGGTTCTTGCCGCGGGGTTCGGCACAAGGCTTATGCCACTTACTGGCGACATATCAAAACCCATGGTTCCAATCGCGAACCGTCCGGTGATGGAACACATTGTGCGTCTGCTCGCGCGAACTGGTTTCAAAGAGATTGTTGTGAACCTCCATTACCTTCCCGAAGCGATCGTGGAACACTTTGGGAACGGCGAGAAATGGGGATTAAACATTTCTTATTCAAGGGAGGAGCGGCTTCTTGGCACCGCAGGCGGGGTAAAAAAGTGCGCGCGTTTTTTTGGAGGAGAGACATTTATTGTTTTGAGTGGAGACGCGTTGACCGATGTGAATCTCTTAGAGATGCTCGAGTTCCACAAGAAGAAAAAGGCTTTAGCTACAATAATGGCGACTGAGGTCAGGGAGACCTCGAGGTATGGAGTCATTCTCGCTGATGAGGACGGGGCCGTTAAAGGATTTCAGGAAAAACCACCTGATGCCGAAGCGCTTTCAAATGTGGCAAACTCGGGCATCTATATTTTCGAGCCTGAGATTCTTGAGATGATACCTGCGGGAAAACCTTACGATTTTGGTAGTGAACTCTTTCCCAGGCTTGTCAAAGAGGGCCAGCCTGTCTATGCCTGGCGCCATCCTTATTACTGGAATGACGTGGGAAGCATCGATGAGTACCAGCGTGGGAATTTTGACGCTCTTGAGGGGCGTGTGAAAGTGGAAATTCCGGGAGTGGAAATTGCAGAAGGTATATGGGTGGGAAAGGAAACGAGAATAGACCGCGATGTGCTGATTACGCCTCCTGTTTGCATTGGGGACCACTGCGTGATCGAGCGGGGGGCGCGTCTCATAGGTCCTGTAGTAGTGGGTCCTGATACTACTGTGCGCCAGGGAGCCGTACTTTATAAGGGGATTAAGTGGGGGAAGGGTTATATCGGGCGGGACGTAAGCATTTTCGAAAGCATTGTGGGTGCCGAATCCCATATCGGAGACGGCGCAACAGTTCTCAAAGGCGCTGTTCTGGGAAGCAGATGCGTTGTAAAGGATGGAATTGTGATTGATCCGAGTGTTAGAATAATGCCAGGCACGGTTGTGGCAGAAGAAGGGAAATCGAAACCGTAGAATTTCTTACAAAAACTTTAAGGTCTTCTTTTAACGCTTTCCCTTTGTTCAAAGTTCCTTCCTTCTTCAAGGAGCCAGAAGGAGACAATTTTGTGTTTGCGAACTGGTCGGAAGCGAATCTACGAGTATCCTTTTATGAAAAATAAAATTATCAATGAACTATGCGGACTTCTTTTCCAGGACAGATGCCCGGGGTGCGCAACCTTTTGCCAGGAGCCAGTGTGCCCGCGCTGTTTTGATGGTCTGGCAAGAATGGTCCACGGCGGCAATTGCCTATCAGAATCGAGCATTATAGCGTACCAGGGCCGTGGCTACTTGTTAAGAGTAAGGGCAGGCGGAACTTATCGCGGTCTTGTTAAAGAACTCGTCCTAGGTCTTAAAAACTCAGGCAGGCGTTTTGCGGTCCCCCTATCCGAGCTAATGCTCATTGCTGCCGGGAACGATCCATCATTCATATCCCCGGACATCGTTACCTTCGTTCCAACCACAGGAAATAAGAGGAAAGAGCGTGGATACAATCCTCCTGAGGTTCTATCGAATCTATTGTGCAAGAGACTGGGACTGCGTCGGGTTGATGCTCTTCAGATAATAAGGCGTATGAGGGATCAGGACGGTTTATCCGCTCAGGAGAGATGGGAGAACGCTAACGAATCTTTCGGGCTTAGAGCTGGCTTTGAGAAAGTAGTCTGTGAAAGCCGCGTACTTATTGTGGATGATGTTTTCACGACTGGGGCAACTCTTATGAATTGCGCCATTCCTTTTGTTGAGCATGGGGCAAGGGAAGTTTGCGCCATTGTCGCGGCGGCGACACGCCGGGAATAATGACCGTCTTTTCTTCATCGCAAAGCGTGGTTGAAATTGAAATCGTCCGAAAGTTTGATAATTGGTCCGAAGGTATGATTGCGATTTGTGACCGAGTCTCAATAACACGTTAAATTATCACCAGATTTTCGTATAAAAATGTTCCCTGTTCCATTTTCTTTTCAAAAAGCGTGCAATAGCATCGAACGGGTGATAAACTTTGTACTCGAGACAGGAAATCACTGTGACGATAAACTGATCAAGAAAGAGAGTTCAGTAAAAATAAGTTTGATCGTGGCGGTGGGAAAAATGCAACTCTCTGATCGAGAAATACAAAACACGCTTGATCTCCTCAAGAAAAAAGGCTTGATGAGCGAGGAAGAGGAGAAGGTGCATGAACGCTCTGATGAGGAATTAGAGGAAGTCCGCGAGTTTGCGCGACGCATCGGTCAGCCGCCGGAGGTTCGCCAAGATAAAATTGAAAAACTCAAAAAAGCCATCGAGACATCAAGTTACAACGTAACAGGAGATGAAATAGCTAAGAAACTCATAGGCAGGATGATTTCGGATAAACTACGCTGAGCGCATGTCTATTCCAGAGTGCCTATTTCAGAAAATTTTTCACCACATCCCTTACAAGAGACGAGAAAGCCTGTGATTGTTGGTTAAAATTCATTAAAAAACGGAAACAGAAGGTCTTCTGGCCACATATTCACGCTAATTGATGCTTTTCCAGGTCCTCTTTCAATACACTGGCCAAATTTTTTTTTGGTTATTCTAGGCAGGTGTTATCGCATCTCGCGCCTTTTTGTTGGCGGTGATTTTGGGGTGGTGAACAGCTTTCTGCGCGTTTGAATCCTTTGTTCACCAGGGGTATTATTTAATTTAACAAGATACTTTGGCGGCTCCCGGTCTGTGGTTGAAAGTCGATGCCAGCCGCAGGCGAAACGACCCACGTAAGGCAACTATTGGTTGCTGAGCATGGTGCGGCTTAGGGGTAAGTCCTGCCCGCCTCTATAAGGCGGAGAAGGTGGCGTGGATCTGCTCTATAGCGCAGTTCTGCAAAGCCTCAGCAGGCGAGTGTGGGGGCAAAGACCAGGTCAGCGGGAGTCGCCTTCATTCTTTAGGCTTGACTCTTGAGCCAGTGGCTGGTTGAGGGTCGTGTGAGAACTCTTGCGCTGAGCGCGAATTCCCGGAATATTTTGAGCCTTCGCATAACGCTGGCATTTTCATTCTATTGGCCTGTAAGCACAAAAGCGGGTGGCAACTCAGCCCCGGTAGACACACTATATACCCTGTGATAACCTACGGAAAACAGTTTGGAGAACTGGAGGATTAAAGTGGAATCAGGTGTGGTCAAATGGTTCAGCCCCGAGAAGGGCTACGGTTTTATCGAGAGACGAACT
>JACVIW010000103.1 GCA_015711695.1 Candidatus Geohydrothermomicrobium daggyaiense | reverse complement strand
AGCAAGGATGCTTAAATTATCGACCCGAAAAACAATAAGATCAAATGTCAGGCCTAATTCCCAGCTTTTTGAAATAAAATATCAGTAGAATACAGGAAAGGGTGGGCATGGACAAAAGTAGCGGGCGGGCAGGTATTAAAACTGAATTCACCACCATCGGGCATGACTTCAAGCATCTTATCAATAACAGTAATTTCGTTAGACTCTTCTGGGCACAGCTTATTTCTTCTCTCGGTGACTGGGTTGCAACCCTCGCGCTGATGTCAGTTGCCTGGAAAATCAGCGAGTCATCTCTCGCAGTAGGAGGTATGCTCGCTTTCCGCGTCTGGCCCGCTCTCTTCAGCGGACCGGTTGCCGCAGCTATCGCTGATCGCGTGGACAGAAAAAGGATTCTTGTTACCTGCGACATACTGAGAGGCTTAATCGTCATGGTAATGCCTTTCTTGAATGTCTTATGGTATCTTTATGTTGGGCTTTTTTTCCTTGAGTCCCTTTCCATCATCTGGCTCGCCGCGCGAGACGCAAGCGTTCCCAACATTGTCGAGAAGAAAAACCTCACGATGGCTAACTCGTTATCAATGACGACTAGTTACGGAACAATACCTTTCGCCGCCGCTATTTTTTCACTTACCATGTTCCCCGCCAGCAGATTCATAAAGGGTAGCTTTCTTGCAGAGCACCCAACCATCTTAGCTTTTATCTTTGATTCCCTCTCATTCTTTGTATCCGCGTATCTTTTTAGCAAAATACATCTCTCTCAAAAGAAATATTCAGTGAAGAGCGGCGAATCCTATGGCTTTCTTGAATCTATGGGATTTACACTGAAGCACCCTTTCGCAAGATCTCTTCTTCTGGCAGCTGCGATGGGCTGCCTGGGCGGTGGTAGCCTTTACGCAGTCGGTATAGGTTATGTTCGCGAAGTACTAGGGGCAAAGAGCGATGTCGCTTTCGGTTTCCTTATGGCTCTCTTTGGGCTGGGAATGTTTGCGGGTGTAATATTTTTACAAGTCCTTGTGAAGAGACGGGAAAAGCCTTATATGCTGCGGATATCTCTGCTCATGACTGGCGGCATTCTTGTGGGAATGTCATTAGTTAACTGGCTGCCAATCGCTTTTATTCTTGCTGGATTTTTCGGAGGATCATTCGGAATCCTGTTCCTCGTAGCGGTAACGATGGTCCAGGAAAAGATAGAGGACAGGGATAGGGGTAAAGCTTTCGCCGCGTTTCACGCGGTATCAAGAATATTCCTTGTTACCGGAGCAGGCATGGCGGGGGGTATAGCCGCTGCGGTGGGAACAAGAAAACTTGAAATCTTATTTTTTGAGTTCCATATTAACGGGATTTCGATTGCGATGTTCATCGCGGGATTTCTGATCGCCGCCGCCTCCTTTTCCCCTCTCGGGGAGAAGAAAAAACGTTACAGAGAATACTTCAAAAGGAACAAATCAGAATTAAAACCAGGAGATGGTCGCGCGGAATTATCGATTTCCAAGAACACCATGGAACCCGACAAACAGTAAGTACAGAGATACGAAAACACAGCTGGGGGAATTGACAATGAAACAGAAAACTCCAGTCCAAAGGCATCAAGCTTATGATATCTCATGACCACATAATCTCAGGCGCTCCTTTGCTTCCCTGAAACAATCGTTAATATCTTCCGCGATTTCTTTTTTTGTCCATTTTCCTTCAACAACAGCCCTTCCAGCTTTATTTGTCCTCGATCTGGCTTCAGCCCACACAACAAATCTTGCCTCGTTAAGCACAGCCGCGGGGTCTCCGCTATCGAGTCTCCTCTTTATGAAAGCAGCACTTCTCGGAAAATGCCGTCGAAGAAGGTTATCTAGTTCGTTCACCAGCGCCGTTGCATCCTGCCCCTTTGAGGCTTTTTCCATCAGCATCAGCTCAAGCTCCAGATAGCGTACATAAAGAATTCGCGAGCGCTCATCAGGCCACCTGCTACTCATACCTCCCCTCCCGAAGAAAATTGGATGTCATCAAAGCGCGGGGTTATCTGTTGTCATACTGATAGGGTGAGACCATATTAAAATGATACTCCACAGCTAATCTTATATCACAGACGTCAAAACAATATAATTAAGGCACAGGGATTTTCTACATGTCTTCTGTTTTGCGATCTTAAGCCAGCTTACAGCGTTCTGGCCGGGTTTTCAAATTCGGGGATTTTCTAGCAGGCTCCATACGACATGAACTCCACTGTACAATAACGCTTAACAGGCCACAGTCAAAAGCCGTGGCCGCTTTTTTTGGCGACAAACGCCCAGAACTTATCGAGCAAAGCTCGCGATGATGGTAAAAATCAACTTGAAAAAGTTTTGTTAGTATACTCTTGGTATGAAACGTATTCGCGGGAAACGTTTCGTTTGACCAAAATCCCCTCAAGCGCATTGACAATTTTTGCCAAAGCCGCTATTATGTTAGCAATTCTAAACAACATGCGAAAGAAATGTCGGAAAGGAGAAAATTTGCGAGGTTCTGATCCCCTCAACTTTAATGTCACCCAGAGAATCCGCGCAGATCTTAACCAGTGTATCGGTGAAAAATTACGAGTAAGAGCAAATAAAGGGCGTAAGGTCGTCATTGAAAACACTGCTGTGCTCGAAGAAACTTACCCCCACGTTTTCGTGGTGAGGGTTCTGACAAAGACCAGCCCTTCTCAAAGAGTTTCTTACTCGTACGCGGATGTGATTACCAGAACTGTTGAGTTGATGCACTGCGACACCAATGAAACCCTCTTTCCTTGGCTAAACAGTTAAAACCAGAGCGAAGGCTCTAAGCGAACTAAAAAGCACCGCAAGGTGCTTTTTTATTAAGAAACAATCCTTACCACCAGCAAATTACAGCTTTTCGACAGCTCACCCCGCATGAATCACCTATATTTATAATCCGTGTTGATATCAAAATTCCCGACCTATTAAAATAATCCGACAAGTTTTTTCCAGAGAGCAAACATACATAAGGAGGGAAATTGGAACGAGTTGTAATAGTTTCGGGAGTGAGAACGGCTTTTGGCACGTTCGGGGGAACGCTTAAAGATATCATGCCAGCTCAAATGGCAAAGGAAGTGATCGTGGAGTCAATTAAGAGAGCGGGTATCGAAAAAGAAGCAATTGATGAGGTCATTTTTGGGCAGGTGCTAACGAGAACTGATGAAAACAACCTTGTCTCGAGAGTAGCTGCCCTGGCAGCCGGAATACCGAATACAGTTCCCGCCCATACCACCATTAGAGGCTGCGGGTCCGGGATGCAATCAATAATATCTGGCGCACGCCAGATCATGCTTGGAGAAAGCGAAATAATTGTCGCGGGCGGCGTTGACAGCATGAGCTCGGCTCCTTATCTCTCCAAACAAACGCGATTCGGAGCCCGACTCCGGGATACAGTCTTGGTTGACAGTCTCTGGGAAGTCCTCCATGACCCTTATACGGGACTTATAATGGGTCAAACAGCAGAAAATATCGCCGAAAAGCATGGTATTTCGAGGAAAGAACAGGACGAGCACGCGTTGCTTTCTAACATGAGAGCGCTCAAAGCCATACGGGAAGGAAAATTAAGATCACAGATACTTCCGTTCGAGATAAGAACAAGGAAAGGAACAGTAATCTTTGAAACCGATGAACATCCAAAAGACACTACACTTGAGAAGCTATCGAGCCTGCCGCCCGTTTTTAAAGAGGGAGGTACGGTAACGGCCGGAAATGCTTCAGGAATAAATGATGGCGCCTCAGCCGTGGTTATAATGAGCGAATCACGTGCAAAAGCGGAAGGTATAACCCCACTCGCTAGAATTATCTCATGGGGGATAGCAGGGGTGGATCCGGCATATATGGGGTACGGTCCCGTGCCAGCCTCTAGAATAGCACTCGAAAGAGCGGGAATGAAAGTGAGCGACATTGAGCTCTGGGAGATAAATGAAGCGTTCGCGGCTCAATACCTTTACTGCGAAAAAGAACTCGGCGTTGACAGGGAAAAAACAAATATCTGGGGTGGAGCGATAGCATACGGTCATCCTGTTGGAGCTACCGGAAACCGCCTCGTTGTCACGCTTATCGAAGAGCTAAGAGACGTGGATGCCACGCTAGGGCTTGCCACAATGTGCATAGGGGGCGGACAGGGTTGCGCGATGATTATTGAAAGGCTGTCCTGAAAGTGCGACCCTAAAACACTTGAAGAAAATCAAGCCAGTATCTCAGGTTCATTTACCCTCGAAATTGAATCTAAACTCAGGGCAAGGCCAAGCTATATGTTCAACCTAAAATACAACGGGTTACCTTGAAATATTAATACACAGGTGGAATTATGCCACGTATTTGGGCCAGAAAGCCTTTCAAACTAAGCTAACTATTAACCAGAACTTGCTCTGGCCCTTGCCAGCCTCTTTTTCCTTAAAGAATGCGTCCTTAAGCCGAATACGTAAGCCTTCAATTCTTCCGCTAAATTCCTGAATTGCTCGAGTTCGTCCGCGGTGGGCGCTTCTGCTCTGTACCTTAGCTCGGTAAACATTTCACCAAAAGGAACCATCGATTCAAGTCCTGTCTTCGCTTTAACCTCCCGCGCATATTCAAGCGCGGTTAGCCACGGGTATCGAGGGATACCTTTAGCTTCCAGAGCGTTTTCTAAAAGCCCGAATACTTCTACAAGCTCTTGCCTTGGGTTTTCCTGAATCGGGAGAGTTCCTATTCGTCTTTTTCTCAATTGAAAAATTCTTATGGCGCCGTTAATGAATAGCAGTATCGCGAGAATTAAAACTCCCGCGATTAGTATGCCCCGCCACCTTTCAGAAAAAATACGGCCAAAGGACTTTACAAAGACTGATACCGACTTAACTCCAGAAGAAACCGCATTTGTAAGACTACGGGGAAAAAGGCGCGAAAAGCCTTTTGTGAAATATTCAAACATCCGCATTCCCGCCCAGACGTTTTCTTCCCCTGAGGCAGCCAGCCTGTCGGAAAATCCTGGGGTTGGATCGAAGGCAATCCAGCCAAATTGCGGGAAGTACACTTCCACCCACGCGTGAGCGTCTCTCGCGCTGACCTCATAATAACCGGTGAGCGGGTTAAATGAGCCTGTGGCATATCCCGCTGCAAGTCTCGCTGGAATCCCGAGATATCTGCACATTACGGCAAGCGAAGTTGCGAAATGTTCACAGTAACCTCTTTTTGCCTTGAAAAGAAAGAACTCGACGGAGTTTTCCTCTTTACTCTGAGACGGGCAGTTAAGATCGTATTTGTATGCACTCTGCAGATAATTTATGAGAGCAATCACCTTGTCGTAGTTACTTGATTTGCTCGCGACAACGGATTCGACGAGTCTCTTAAACCTTTCAGACATCGGAGGAAGCTGGCAATATTTTTCTATGTAACCTTCAGGGTAGTATCCGGGCGCTAGCCTCAACATGCCTGGAGTTGCCGTGCTTACCTCTGAAATGACGGTATACACAAGTCCCCTGTCAAGCGTAAGTGGAACAAGAATTGTTTTTTGCTCGTCAACTTTATAAGCCTGTGAAGGAAAAAAGAGGTTAACCGGATTATAGGCTGCAAAAACCGTATTGGGCAGTTTAAATTCAATAAAGAAAGTCTGAACCACTTCACGGGTTACCTGAGGATGAACATCTGACTCGTGAATTACCTGGACAGGAAGAGATTCAGAATAAATCTCCTCCGGTTTCCTGTCCGAGTTCTCCCAGCCGTTACCCAGGAAGACATCGAACGCCGTGGATCTCCAGTATAAAGGAAATTGTGATCTCACCTTCATGACAATCCTGTCAGCGGGTATGCCCCTCACCCTCAAATCAAGGAATCTGCTGAAGCCGTGATAGGCATATGGGTTATAAGGATAAGGGATTGCCGGAAATTTCTCTTGTGATTCGGAGTACACCGGGTTTCTGATCAAACCTTCGAACCTCTTAAGGCGTGACATAAGCGAAGAAACCGGTAACTGACTCTGGGGTATACCTGGTAAGCGCGGCATGAAAGCGAAAATTAGGCCACCAAGAACCATGATGGCAATAACCCCGTACGCTAGCCCCGCCGCGTTTCTTAAAACGCCACCTTTTACGAATACGTCCGAATCCTTAACAAGGGATGAGCGATGCCCGAGGTAAAAGGCGATCACGCAAACTACCACAAAAGTAATCAAAAGAAACAGAAAATCCGTGGATATACTTAAGGAACCCGAGAAAGCCATCAGTATGATTGAGCTTACCATTGAAAAATCAAGATCACGCCGCATAGGGAGATCAAAAGAGTGGAGAACCTGTACCCAGAGGAAGAGCCTGACAAGAGGGTATCTTAAATCGTGCAAGGAGCCTGATAGGTCATTCCAGAAAAGCACGAAAACAATAGTAAGGAGAATCGAAAGGATGATTTTTATAAATATTTTGGTCTTTCTTAGCGTTATGTAAGAAAAAACAAATCCGGCAGTAATGCCTACAATGATAAGAACAAAAACAGATACCGGGATTTCGGCGCTAATAAAAGCGGCGATCACGCTAATTAGAACCGCGAAATACACCGCCGCCCTGAATGAGAGCGACTCCTCGACAGTAGTGGCTTTGTTTATGCGGCTATAATATGCAATGGCTCGTTTAAGCAATCGCCAACACCCTTTTCCCGTCTTATAACATAAAGGTTTACATAACAGGATGCCGCAAGCATCTTGAGCCTTTCAAAAATTTCTGACTCTTCTTGCTGACTCATCTTCTTGCTGTAAGACTCTTCCATGACGAGTACAAATGTCAGATTTTCGGCAAACGGCAAAGTTCTAAGGAGAAGTTCGAATTCATCGCTATGGATGTTTGTGACTATAGAGATAGATGAACCCGGAAAGAGAGCCGAGCGTCCCAAATCGACGGCGTCGCGAAGGATTTCGTGCTTCCGCCTTCCCGATGCAGATCCGTTTTCATTATAAGGTTCAAAGGCAGCAAGCGCCCTGTAGCAATCAATAACACTATGTGGAACTAAAACCTCAGGAGTACCGGTGCGCGCGAATATTATTCCAGGCACGCATCCCATTTCAGAGTAAAAATTCACTATCGAAGATGAAGCGCGCAGGCCATCCTCAAGTGTGTTCCTGTATCTTGTTCCGGACTCCGGTGCGTTAAGAAAAATCACCAAGCCTGCAGAGGGTCTGAATTCCTGCTGGTATTCTTTAACAATAAGGCGGTTATGCCTGGCACTTGATCTCCAGTGAATATGCCTGAGGGAATCGCCCCGCGAGTACTCTCTGATACCGAAATAGTCCTGACCGATTCCTTTCCTTGTCCATTCAAAATATTCCGCGCTGGAAACAAGGTCAACAGGTTCGAATGGAAAGCGCTCAATTTTATATACCGCCGGAAAAACCGTGACCGGAGAATCGAGCCGTATGATTTTGTCGTAACGCGCATTCCCAATGATAGAAGCTGAAGAAACGTTCATCGCGGCAAACGGGTAATAACCGCGAAGAGGAGGTTTTAGTTTGTATGAGACCTCAACAGCCTCACCACCACGGATTGCCTCGAGAGTAACTTTCGAGGCAGCCGCTTCGGGTATAGCCTTGCGACTAAACTTTTTGAATCGGAGCAATTTTCTCAGCGATTCACGATCATTTTTTTTACCAGAGAAACGGTTACGCAACAAATCAATAAAATCTCCGGACGACATGTCACGACAGAACTGAAAGTCCTCAACGGTAATCATTTTTGCGCAGAACCGCCCCTTGTTCTTCACCGTGATATTGACTTCAAAAGGCTCGTTCTCAAAAACCGTTGGATGGCAGCGGCGAACAAGTGTAATCCTCCGTGCATTCACACGCGCCGAAACAAAACCGATAATAACGGAAGAAAGTATAATGCTTGAGAGAAAATAGACCCATCCGGACCTGATGTTAGTCGCTATTGCAAAGAGCGCGATCGAAAGGAGAAGAGCTACTAAATTGCGTCTTGCCAACTCTAATCCTCTCCATGTGGGTACGTATCG
>JACVIW010000102.1 GCA_015711695.1 Candidatus Geohydrothermomicrobium daggyaiense | reverse complement strand
GATGTGAAGGAGACAATCTCCAGGTGGAGCGCATATATAGTTGATCTGTGCGGAATCGACAGTTTAAAGATTTGCGATTCGCCACCCGCTGACGAGTTCGATATCAGGGTGGTTACTGAGATTGGCGAGGCTTACCTTAAAAGGGAAAAAATGGTTGATGTTGTTGCGGAAATTGATAGGCTCTCTAAGAAACTCTCCAGAATTGAGGTCGAGCTTGAACGCGTGAAGTCAAAGTTGCTTGATGAGCAATTCCTAACCAAAGCGCCCCCTGAAATAGTGCGGCGCGAAAGACAGAAAGAGGAGGAGCTCAGCGAGCAGAGAAGGAAACTTGATGAGCAGTTGAGAATCCTGAAAAGCCATCGAGAAGAAAGATGATGTATTCTGAAGCCGTTGATTATCTTGATAGCAAGGTGGTCCTCGGGGTCAAACCTTCCCTGGATAGAGTGCTCAGGGTTCTTGACATGCTTGGCAATCCTCAGCATTCCTTCGATGCCATCCAGGTTACCGGAACAAACGGGAAAACTTCGGTCTCGCACATGATTTCGAAAATTCTGCAAGAGGCGGGATTCAATACCGGACTCTTCACGTCCCCGCACCTCGAGACCGTAAGGGAAAGAGTGGCGGTTAACGGTCAGATTATTTCTGTTGATTCGTTCACCAGTGTAATGGATAAGATCGTTCCTTTCATCGAGCGGGCAGAGAAGGAGCTTGGCGAGGAGCTGACTTATTTCGAGGTTGTCACAGTTCTTTGTTTCGAGTTCTTTCGCGCTTCGGGCATTGACGTTGGGGTTTTAGAGGTTGGAATGGGTGGAAGGTGGGACGCAACCAACGTTGTCGATTCTAAAGTATGTGTTATCACCAATGTGGGTCTGGATCATGTGAAAGAACTTGGACCCACCAGGACGCAAATTGCCAGAGAGAAAGCGGGAATAATAAGTCCCGGTTCTGTTGTTGTGACAGCAGAAGTCGCGAGAGAAATACTTGAGATTTTCTCGCAGGAATGCTTGAAGAAAAACGCGCGTCTATGTGTTTTTGGGAGGGATTTTAAACTTGATTATGTTTTGCCTTACAGGGTTAGGGGAGAGGCGCCGGCTCAACTTATTTCCATCATAATCCCGAATGAGGAGCGGTACAGCGATATAAAGATTCCGCTTCTCGGCAAGCATCAGACGGTAAACGCCGCATGCGCCGTGTTCGCTTGTAAGCGCTTTGTCGAATCTTCGAACGAACAGAGGAGGCTCGAGACGGAGACCGTTCGCTCCGCACTTGGATCTGTGAGAATTCCCGGAAGGCTTGAGGTTGTCGGCGAGAGGCCCCTGCTGGTGCTTGATGGAGCGCATAATCCCGACGGTGTCTCGAAACTCGTTTCCTCTCTCGCTTCTGAATTCGAATATAAAAGGCTTATTTTTATGGTATCGATTCTTGATGATAAGGACGCCTGGAAGATTCTTGAAATCCTGGGTTCCGCTGCCGATTTGATTGTTTGCGCCCAGAACAGGAGCGCAAGAGCGATACCAGCTGCGAAACTTGCACGAATATGCGAGGCTTTGAGAATAAAACATGAATTGAAAGAAGATTTTGCCGAGGCGATGAATTACGCTTGCGAAATCGCGCAGCCTGAGGGACTGGTTTGCGTTACCGGGTCTTTGTATACAGTTTCAGAAGCTCGAATATTTTTGAGGCATCAGAGTGCCTCAGCCGAAATGAGACAGGATAGGTGATGTGGTATGGGTATGGAAAGGACGCTACTGATTATAAAACCGGATGGTGTTTCAAGAGGGCTGATAGGAGAAATAATTTCAAGGATTGAGCGGAAGGGATATATGATTGAAAAGATGAAGATGATGCAAATCGGAAGGGAACTTGCCGAAAAGCACTACGCGGAACACAAGGACAAACCGTTTTTTGACGAGCTTGTTTCTTTCATCACAAGTGGTCCTGTCGTAGTCGCGGTTTTAGCCGGCGAAGGTTGCGTTGCCGGTTTCCGTGAAATGATGGGGCAAACCGATCCAGCGAAGGCGGCTCCAGGCACCATCCGGGGGGATTTTGCGACCGAAATAACGAGAAATATTGTTCATGGTTCTGACTCATATGAAAGCGCGAAGAGGGAAATAGCTCTCTTTTTCCCCGAAGATTCTTTTTGCTGATGCTTGATTTTTCTCTCGGAGAGTGAGCCTGCTGGATCAGAAGAGTTTTGGTTTCGCTCTCCAGGTTAAGACTTATAATGTTGTCAACTATTGTAAGTTTTTGTTAAGTTACAGGATGATTTTTTTTTGTTTTTGTGCTTAAGTTGATAAGGTAAATAGAGTAAGACAACAGGGAAGGTGAAGGACGAAAGATGTCGTTCCTTTCAAAATTATTATCTGGAGGATCTTTCGGCAAGGATATGGCGGTTGATCTCGGAACCGCCAACACGCTTGTCTACGTAAAAGGCGAGGGAATTGTTCTAAATGAGCCATCAGTCGTTGCTGTAAACACGATAACTAATGCAATAATAGCCGTTGGTGAGGAAGCGAAAAGAATGGTCGGAAGAACTCCGGCTCACATAATAGCGATGAGGCCACTTAAGGACGGCGTAATCGCTGATTTCGACGTTACCGAGAAGATGCTCAGATATTTCATCCAGAAAGTTCATCAGAGGAGATCAATAGCAAGACCCCGGGTCGTTGTCGCGGTTCCAAGCGGTATTACAGCTGTTGAACAGAGGGCTGTTGAAGAAGCCACCATACAGGCGGGCGCAAGGGCAGCGTACATAATCGAGGAACCGATGGCAGCGGCAATAGGAGCGGGGCTACCTATTCACGAGCCCATAGGCAACATGATTGTGGACATTGGAGGCGGCACAACCGAAGTTGCTGTTATCTCGCTTGGAGGTATCGTTACAAGCCAGTCGATTCGCGTGGGCGGCGATGAGATGGATGAGGCGATCATAGCTTACATTAAAAGGGACTATCAATTGCTTATTGGCGAGAGAACTGCGGAAAGCCTCAAAACGAAAATAGGTTCGGCTTACCCTGTCACGGATGACAATCTTGAGGAAGAGATAAAGGGCAGGGATCTTGCGTCTGGTCTGCCCAAAACAGTGGTTGTGACGGCAGAGGAGATTCGTCATTCTATAGAGGAACCTGTCAGCCAGGTGGTTCAGACGGTAAAAGACGCGCTTGACAAAACTCCGCCTGAACTTGCGAGCGACATAATGGAGCAAGGCATTATACTTGCCGGGGGCGGCGCTCTTTTACGCGGACTGGAAGAAAGAATAAGAAACGAGACCGGTATGCCAGTCCACACAGCAAAAGACCCACTTCTTTGTGTTGCTATGGGGTCAGGAAAATGTCTAGAAGAGTTCGACATAATGAGAAAAGTCTTGATTTCATCCGCGAGCCAGTGATATTAACAGGTACACATGCCAGGCATCCCCAGGGTCAGAAGAAACCGAATCATCCTTATACTGATAGTCATGGTGTGCGTCACGATGATAACAGTGTACGCACGCGAAGGTGACAACGGTCCGCTGCATAAAATTCAGGGTTTTTTCACCGATATCATCACGCCCTTCACATCAGCTCTTGCGAAGATTTTCAGGCCGATCAAAGATGGAGTAATGAACGTGATCCATTTACCATCTCTTCTTCAGGAAAAAAGAGAACTTGAGCGCCAGGTCGTCAGCTTGCGAAGAGAGTCTCTGGAGACAAAGGAATTAAGGGCTGAGCTCGACAAACTAAAGGCGCTTTTAAGATGGTCTGAGGGGAGCCCTTATAAAGAAACTGTAGGCGCGGAGATTGTGGCACAGTCCCCCGACAACTGGCGCCGTTTGATGATTGTCAATAAAGGCTCGTCACATGGCGTGAAGAAATACATGTCCGTGGTTACTGACAGCGGTCTTGTGGGTAGAATCATTTCGGTTGGTTCTCGCTCATCAGTTGTTCAACTTATCACCGATGCGCAGTCAGCGGTCGGCGGTAGAAACTCAAGGACAAGGGAAACAGGGATACTCGAGGGGAGGAACGAGAGCACCTTAAGATTTATTCCCATGAGCGAGGAGGCTGTTTTCGAAGTTGGTGACATGATAGTCACAAGCGGATTGGGCGGTAGTTGCCCTCCTGGAATACCGGTTGGCAGAGTGACAGAGGTGAGAAAAAGGGGCAGGGGGCTCACCAGACTCGTTATAGTCAAGCCTTTTGTCCAGTTCTCACGCCTGGATAAGGTGCTCATAATTATAACCCCTGAACCCGAGTCCGCTATCCTGAAGGAGGCACAGTGAGCAGAAGGCGAAAGATTGCGATCGGACTGGCAATGCTGATCTCATACCTTTTGCAGCTATCTCTTTTTCCTGAACTCAAGATTTCTGGTGTTCAGCCTGATTTGATGCTCGTAATCGCGGCGGTTGTTGCTATTCAGGACGGTCCGGTTGAGGGATGTATAGTTGGTTTTATCGGCGGTCTAGCTTTTGATCTAACTGGAAGCCAAGTTGTCGGCGTTGGGGCTTTCTCCAGAGCCGCGACGGCTTTCATTCTTGGTGTATTCAAGGATATGTTCGTGACGTACACGGTTCTTCTTCCATTTGTTCTTGTTTTTTTTGGCGGTCTGGTTGAACAGTTGCTCTACCATGGTGGTCTCACCGTTCTCGGAAGTGAAGTGCTCGCGCCTTTAAATGTCAAGCACCTTTTCACTGTGGCTTTCTATGATTCTATTGTGATCCTTGTGTTTTTTCCCATTATCAAAAAGTTCAAAGGCTCTGATTCCGCGGATCAGCTGGGCGCGGTAAGAACCGGCATGTGATTTGAGATAGCAAAAGCCATGAAACTGACGAAAAGAACAAGGCTAAAAGTAAGACCTCATGAAACGACTTTTTACCGACCAGACGCTGCGCAGGAAAGCCTGCACATGAGGCTTTCTATACTGGGTGTGGCGGTTATCGTTTGCTTCGGCTTGCTTTTTGCGAGATTGTGGTTTTTACAGATTGTGGGTGGGAAGGATTACAGGAAAAAGGCTGAGGGAAACCGTATCAGGGAGATTGCCCTTGAGGCTCCGAGGGGTTCAATCCTCGACAGAAATGGCAGAATTCTTGTGAAGAACAAAAACTCACTCACGATCTCCGTGGTGCCTGCTGAAATGAGCAACGACCCGCATGTGATCGGCAGGCTTTCCAGGCTCCTCGGGATGGGAGAAAAGGAAATAAGGTACAAGATAGAGAAATCGCGCGCTCCAAATCAGAGGGCTGTTCTAATAAAGAGGAACGTTAGCGAGGAAGTCATAACTTACGTCCGTGAGCACCAGCGAGAGTTTCCCGGAGTTATAGCGGGAACTATGCCGGTGCGACATTACCCATTTCGTGAAACAGCTGCTCATATCATCGGTTACCTTGGGGAAATTTCGCCCGAAATTTTGAAAAGGAAAAAAGCGTGTGGTTACAAAGCTGGCGATCAAATCGGCTTGACCGGCGTGGAATGCGTGTATGACGAGGAGTTGAGAGGAGCGGTAGGCAAGTACAGGATAGAGGTGGATGCCGCAGGAAACGCTGTCAAGGTACTCTCGAGAGTTGAGCCGAGGTCAGGGCTCGATCTTCGCTTGAGCATTGACCTTGATGTTCAGAAAACAGTTGAGGAGGCGCTTAAAGCCCAGATTCAAATCGCGAGGTCGAGGAGACATGGCGAGACTAAAAAGAAGTATACAGCCTCGGGAGCCTCCGCTGTTGTACTGAATCCAAAAAATGGGGAGATAATAGCGATGGCGAGTGAACCCACTTTTGATCTTAACGAGTTTGTGGAGGGCATTGATGAAAGAGTGTGGAAAGAGCTCAACGACCCGAAAAATCATTACCCTCTCAACAACAGAGCGATAATGAGCGAGATACCGCCTGGTTCAACTTTCAAAGTTGTTACCGCAATTGCCGCAATGGCGGAAGGTCTCTTCAACATTCACTCGCCGTTCTACTGTAGTCACGTTTTTACCAAAGGCGCCTTCAAGGATTTTCCGAAGTACTGCTGGGGAAAACACGGAAGTATTGATCTGTTCAATGGGATAGTGCAATCGTGCGATATTGTATTTTATGAAATCGGTTACACCTTTTATCAAAGGCAGATTCGTGAAGAGGGAAGATTCTTGTGGGATTACGCAAATAAATTTCAGCTGGGTAGAAAGACGGGCATAGACCTTGTTAGTGAGATGGATGGACGCGTTCCAAATCCCGAATGGAAAAAAGAGTTTAACAGGGGAAATCCGCCTTTTCAGGTATGGTATCCAGGAGATACTGTAAATATGGCTATCGGACAGGGTGACCTTCTCACAACACCACTGCAAATCGCGTGCGTTTATGCAGCCATAGCGAACCGCGGGAAAATATATAAACCTCATCTGATGAAAGATTTAGAAGATGAGGATGGCAAAGTCGTGAAGAGAGCCAGAAAGACTGTGATGGCAGAAATTGAACTTGATCCGGCATTTTTCGAGACTATCGAGAGAGCGCTTCAAGGAGTTGTTAGAGGAAAAGGAACTGCCGGTCCGACATTTGAGGGCTTTCCGCTTAACGAGATACCTGTGGCTGGAAAGACGGGCACCAGCGAAATCGTCGGTAAACAACCCACGGCGTGGTTCGCTTGTTACGCTCCTGTGGGTGATCCCAAGTACGTTGTTGTCGTGGCCATTGAAGAGGGGGGACACGGAGGCGAGAGCGCTGCGCCCGTCGTGAGGCGCATTCTTGAAAAACTGTTCAACATTCAGTCAGAAGGTGAGATTCGTCCCAGCGTTGGTGACTGATAAATCCTGGAGAGGATATGCATAAAGCGTTAGGTCCAACAGATATTCACCCTGGGCTTGTTAAGAGAAGTTTTGTCTCAGAGCTTTTACGAAGGCTTTCTTTTCGCTGGATTGACAAAATTCTCATTCTCGGAGCCGTTTGCCTCACGGTATTTGGTCTTTTGATGATTTACAGTGCTACTTTCACGGGTGAAAACTCAACCATTTACTTCAAGAAGCAACTTTTGTTTTCCATAGTTTCATTGTTTGTGATGGTTTTCATGGCAAGCTTCGATTACAGGAGATTGATGCCATACTCAAAACATATTTACGCCGCAGTTATTTTCCTTCTCTGTGCGGTTTTTCTCTTTCCCGCAAAGGGCGGAGCAAAGAGATGGATACCTCTTATTATTTTTGATCTTCAGCCTTCAGAACTTGCCAAACTCGCGACGATAATTTTGCTTGCGACATTTATCGCGGATCGGAGAATGGTTATCGACAGCTGGAAGGAATATCTTGTAGCCTTCGGTATTGGTGCTTTTCCCGCTTTCTTGATATTTCTCGAGCCTGATTTCGGAATGAGTATGATGGTTATGTTGATATCTCTTGTCATGCTGCTAATTGGTGGTGCAAAGATCCGGCATGTCGCGGCTTCTGTGCTAGGCTTGATTGCAGCTTTCGCTTTGGCAGTTCAGTTTAACGTACTGAAGGCTTACCAATTGAACAGATTACTTGTGTTCATCAAACCGGGTATTGATCCGCTGGGAAGCGGGTATAATATAGCGCAATCTAAAATTGCCATTGGGTCCGGACAGTTGTTTGGCAGGGGATTGTTCAGAGGAACGCAAACGAATCTGAGGTTCATTCCTTCACACCACACCGATTTTATTTTCTCGGTTGTTGGCGAGGAACTCGGGTTTATCGGCGGAGCGTTTTTGTTGATGCTTTTTATCATTCTGATGTGGAGGGCTTATAAGATAGCGTCGACTGCGAAGGAGCCTTTCGGGACAATGGTCGCAACTGGCATCATCAGTATGTTCCTGATTCAAATAGTTGTGAATATTGGTATGACTATGGGAATTATGCCGACAACTGGAATCACGCTTCCTTTCTTAAGTTATGGGGGAAGCTCTCTCCTTGTAAATTATTGTGCGATAGGTCTCCTTGTGAACATTGGCACTCACCGCTTTACACAGCATTGAGCTCTTCGCGGGCGGTTACTGGCACGGAGTTGCAGGTTCATGCGGACGATTTTTCAGGTTTTCAGGCGTTTTCTTTTAAAGTAGCGTTCAGGGGGGAAATCTGTGGGCGAAAATGATTT
>JACVIW010000101.1 GCA_015711695.1 Candidatus Geohydrothermomicrobium daggyaiense | reverse complement strand
AAGAATTATTTGATTCCCTGTCTGAAAGGTGAGGGTTTTCATGTCAGGAAAATAAGGGAGGATGTAAGGGGAAATGCGCGAGAATTACTCTGGAATGTGTGGCTTTAAAAGTTGTGAAGAGTTTTCGGGCAATGGGGATTGGCCCGAGCCCAAGCCTCTGAATATGGCAATATTAATCGGTTCATGGATTTCATACATATTCTACGGTGGTTACCTTATAGCGAGAAAAAAACCGAAATGGCTCCTTCTATGGTTGCCGGCGCTAATCCTGTGGATGACTCTTTGTAAGTACTTGATATGTACGAGGTGTGAGAGATACGGAAAGCCATGCGACTTTTACTACCTGGGAAAATGGGCGGCGCTTCTTTTTGAAAGACAGCCTGATAAGACACTTGACACTGCGGGCATTATCGCTGAGGGCTCGACCGTCGCGATTCTTCAACTGCTGCCGATAGTAGCCGGCATACGCTCAGGCAGGATGATTCTTAAATACATGCTTCTCCTGACCTTAAATCAGATTGCGCAGCTTTCGATATGCTGCAGAAAGTGTGTCCAGTACTCCACCGACCCCTGGAAGCACAACGTATGTCCAAGTTACAAACAGGCTCGAGCGCTTTTCTTTAGGTCTTATTGAAATCTATCCGGTTTTTGAATCAGCCTCGTTATCTTGCTTGTTCAGTGTTTCGAGAAACTGCACAAGTTTCTCGAGTGTCTCATCACTTATGACGTGCTCTATTTCGCACGCGTCTTTATTCGCCGTATCCTCATCCACTTCGAGAACGTCAGTGAAGAAGCGCATAATCACAGAATGTTTTCGGTCAAGTCGCGTCGCGATTCTCCGCCCCTTTGGGGTGAGTTTAATCCGGCCATATTTGTCATGGGCGACGAATCCCTGCTCAACAAGGCGATCAAGCATTTCCGAGACACTTGGCAATGAAACGTTCAGCGTTTCTGCCACGTCTTTAACCCTTGTTGAACCGCCAGATCTTGCTATCTCATAAATCACTTCGAGATATTTCTCAGCTGTGCTTTTCGTCATCCGGTTCTCCCGAAATCATTTTAATGGTCAGTCCTGTTCCCGTATTGTCATGCGGTTAACTCACCACACATTGATTCACTTAAGAAGCGTGTTCTTGTTACTGAAATATTTACCGCGGAAACGGTTTCCTTCGCTTTTAGCCGGGAATATTTCTTCGGTTATTCCGGCAATCATTTGAGAGATCATCCGCCTCTTGTGAATAAAAGCCCTATTTGATATATAAGAAAAGCTACCAACCATGCCAGAATTAACTGGTAAACAACAGCGAAAACCGCCCACTTCCATGACCCTGTTTCTTTCCTGATGACTGCTACAGTCGCAAGGCATGGAGTGTATAGAAGGGTAAATGCCATAAACGCGTATGCTGAAAGAGGCGTGAAGTTTCCCTGTATTCGCGCGATAATGGCAGTCTTGTCTTCTCCTACGCCGAACAATGTGCCATAAGCGCTTACCACGAGTTCTTTCGCTACGAATCCAAAGATCAGTGCGACAACGGCTTGCCAGTCAAAACCAAGCGGCTTTACCACTGGTTGGAGAAAGTGCCCTATTCTGCCGGCAAGGCTTTTTGAGCTTCCATAACCGGCGCCGGGAGGCATATAGGCAAGAATCCACATGATCATAGAGCCGGCAAGGATAACGGTTCCGGCTTTTCTTAAAAACATCGATCCTCTTTCCCACATGTGGATGAAGGTGCTCTTAAGTGTGGGGAATCTGTAAGGGGGAAGTTCCATTACGAAGGGTTCGCTTTCGCCCGGGAATAGAAACCTGCGGAAGAGTTTCGCCATGAGAACTGCGAGAATGATTCCGAGCATGTAAATTGAAAATGTCACTGTTCCCTGATTAGCAGCGAAAAAAGCTGCCGTGAAAAGTGCGTAGACGGGAAGCCTCGCGGTACATGATACGAGGGGGTTTATCAGTATAGTGAGTTTACGGTCCCTCTCGCTTTCAAGTGTTCTTGTTGCCATGACTGCGGGCACATTGCAGCCAAACCCCATTATCATCGGAATAAACGATTTTCCGTGCAGGCCAAGCCAGTGCATTAGCCTGTCCATAATAAAAGCGGCCCTTGCCATGTAACCGCTATCTTCGATTATTGAGATAAAAAGGAACATGATGAAGATCTGCGGAACGAAAACGATCACAGACCCAACGCCACCTACGATACCGTCCACGAGTAGAGACCTGATCCAGTGAGGGGATGTTATCAGGTTTGAGATACCGTCCGCCACGTAACCAATCAGAATTTCTATCCATCTTGCGGGAAATTTCCCCAGGTAGAATGTGGAAAAGAACATAAGCCACATGAAAAGAGCGAAAAAAGGGAGCCCGAGAATTCTGTTCGTGAGTATATTGTCTATCTTATCGGACCTTGATTCATATTCCTTGCGTTCTCTTTTGACCGCTTCCCTTACGACTCCCGAGATAAAACCATAGCGATAATCAACAATCACTGACTCGATATCTTGCTTGTATATTGATTCTATATGCCTTACGCTCGACTCGATTTTCTTAAGAATACCGGATTCTTCACCGAAATGCTTCCTCAGTTCCCTAAGAACATGCTCATCACCCTCGAGCGCTTTTATGGCGAGCCATCTTGTGTTGTGTTGCTTGAGAATAGGAGAATATTCTATGTTCTGTTTTAAGGCTTCTTCTATTTTTTCTATTTCCTCCTCAATCTCCTTACCGTAGTTGACTTTTATTTCCCGGAATTGCTCGCCTCTTTCGACCGATTCGATAATTGCCATTTTGAGTTCCTCTGTTCCGCGGTTTTTCACAGCCACCATCGGGACGACAGGTGACCCAAGCAGGGTTGAGAGAAGCTGTGTGTCAATTGCGATACCTTTTTTGGTTGCTTCATCCATCATGTTAAGGGCGAGTATCACGGGCCTTCCCAGTTCGATGAGTTGAGAGAAGAGATAAAGATTGCGCTCCAGGTTGCTCGCGTCAACGACGTCAACCACAACGTCGGGTCTTTCCTGGGAAATGAAATTCCTTACGATCATTTCTTCGATTGAATATGCCGTAACGCTGTACGTGCCCGGAAGATCAACGACCGTGAACTCTTTTGAGTCGTATTTGCTGACGCCCTCTTTTTTCTCCACGGTCACGCCTGGCCAGTTACCGACATGCTGCCTTGCGCCTGTGAGGTTGTTGAAAACCGTTGTCTTGCCGGAATTGGGATTGCCCGTAAGGGCTGCGACAATCATACTTTTATCATTACCTTCTGATGGCCTGGGATGACAGTTTTTGTCTTGCATGTGCTACTCTCTCGAGAAAGGTCGACATTTTTATGAAACAACTTGCTTTTACTTTTATGATGAGCAGGCGCCGTAGTCAGTCTTTTTCAACCATTACTCTCATCGCGATTCCGCGCCCGATGCAGACGCGGCAATCGCCAATCCCGACGATAAGGGGCGTTCCAGGGTCGTTTTTTATCATCTTTATTCTTGTTCCAGGTAAGAATCCCATAGATTTCAGGCGGTGTTCCATTCTGGGCCCTTTGTCCTGGGTGAGAAGATGTCTTCTGCTGGGTCGGCGAATCGTGCGTTTTGCGCGGGTTACGACCGGGTCTATTGGCCCGTGATGTCTTATTCCCCTGATTTCACGCAATGTTCCTGATTCACCGGACATCATGAAAGCAAGTGGTATCAAGTGACTATCGCCCATTTTCGAGCACTTCCACGATTATTTCTTCTGCCTCTTCACGCCTCAGGCTCAAATGGAAACCTTTCAATTTTAGTTCCATCGGATCCCCGAGCGGCGCGACGCGCTCGACTTCAAAGCTCACCCCTCTGACAAGACCCATATCCATAAGCCTCTTGCGAAGCTTTCCTCTGCAGTTCACGCTTAGCACAACACCTTTGTCACCGGGCGCGAGTTCTGAAAGGCTTGTGACTCTTTTTTGCTGTGCGCGCCCCTTATTACCGCCTGCGATATCTTTTTGCCCGAAACGGAATTGCATTTTCAGTCTCTGTGGTGTTTACAACAATTAAAAAATTAGGTAAACCTAACTTTGAGATTAACATCTGCGATACTCGAAGTCAAGTCAATTATCTTGCTCTAAAGATAGGATAAGAACGATTGGGAACGCTCTGTCACCTGTTTTTATCCTGAGGAGAAATGAACTTTTGTTAATCTTAAGCAAAGTGAATAAAGTGTATGGTTCGGGCTAAGCGAGAGTACTATCCCCTGTAACCAGAACCAATGTAACCTGCCATACATTTTCGCTTTTTTAAAAATTGGAAAAGGAGCGCGCTCTGATGTAATTTTTGAGATTTTCATAAATAATAGGAGACGAATGGATTATGCTGGGACCGGACTGGATTTACTCAAAGATTGGGAGGAGGAGCGAATGAAGGCGATTAGATTCAACGCGAGCGTTTTGCGATACATTTTTGCCAGATCAGTCGGGAAAATCAAAAAAGAGGCTTTCTACAAAGGACCCTTTGCGCCTTTATATATGGATGATATTCCCGAGCCCGTGTTGATAAACGAAAGGTGGGTGAAGATAAAAACTATATATGGCGGTGTTTGTGGTAGCGATATAAACATGATTTTTCTTGAGGACACTCCTTACACCGAACCATATATCACAATGCCATATACTGTGGGACACGAGAATGTTGGAATTATAGTCGAAAAAGGAAGTGAGGTTAGCGAGTTCGAAATAGGTGACAGAGTCGTTGCCGATCCAATGCTTCCTTGCGCGGCACGGGATATCGAACCTCTGTGTATTTCCTGCGCGAGAGGCGATTACTCTCAATGCTTGAACATGCGGGAGGGCACGCTTCCGCCCGGTCTAAATCTTGGTTTCTGCGCTCCGGTTGGTGGTTCATGGAGTGAGTATTTCGTCGCCCACAAAAGCCAGTTGATGAAAGTTCCCGATGAAATGACTGATGAGCAGGCGATAATGATAGACGTGCTTTCGAGTGCTCTCCATCCAGTCATGAGAAATCTTCCCGATAAAGGGTGGACGGCGCTTGTTTACGGCTGCGGAATAATTGGAATGCTTGTCACCGCGTCACTTAAGGCGCTGTCTAATTGCCGGGTGATTGTCATCGCAAGGTACCCATTTCAGGCGGAGGTGGCAAGGGATTTCGGGGCTGATGAGGTTATCATGCAAAGAGAGGTCGAGGACATCTACAAAGTGGTTGCTGATTTGACTGACGCTACCGTCCTGAAGCCAATGATTGGTGGGCGCTATTTGAACGGTGGTCCGGATATTGTCTTCGACTGCGTTGGTCATACCGAAACAGTGAACGATTCGTTGCGGATGACAAGGTCTGGCGGAAAGGTTGTGCTTGTTGGTCTGGTTACGGTGCCACGCGGCATAGACTGGACGCCAATATGGTTTAAAGAACTCACGATCAAAGGAACCCTCTGTTCATCGACGGAAACTTATGAAGGTGTAACGCAAAAAACTTACGCTTGGGCCGCCGACCTCATCGTGAGCGGAAAGGTGAGGGTGGACCATCTCCTCACCCATGTCTGGAAGCTCGAAGAGTACGTGAAAATGATTGAGACGGCGACGACCAAGGGAAACACCGGTTGTATTAAACAGGCTTTCCGCTTTTAGGGAGGGTTTGTTCTGAGGAATTACGTTGTTAGAAACTAATTTAGCGAGAAGTTTATGACTCTTATTTCCCTTCGTTTGGTTTGCGCAAAAGCATTTTCTCACCGGGGCTTCAACAACTTCGGATCACAGTCAAACTCTGAGTTCTCTTGAGACGAGATCGCGATATGCTTCGTGGAGGGTTCTCGTGATTGGGCCGGGAATACCCTTTCCGATTATCTCGCCTTCGAACTTTGTTACAGGGACGATCTCAACAAGGCTGTTTGTGAGAAAAACTTCGTCCGAGGAAAATAGATGAGACAGACCCGAAATCACGAAATCCGTTTCAAGCGCTAAAGCGTGCGCTACTTCGCAGACCACATCTCGGGTGATACCAGGAAGAAGAGCGCACCTGCTTGCAGGGGTCGATATTCTGTTTCCATGGACGAAGAATATATTAGAAGTTGTGGCTTCTGAAATAAATCCGTCTGTGGTAAGAAAAACGGCGTCATCTGCTCCCTTTTCAAACGCTTCCTGGCGGGCAAGCAGGCTCTCGAGATAATTCCCGGTTTTCATGAAGGGTAGTGGAGAGTATGGATTTTTCCTTATACTGGAGACAACTAGAGATATTCCCTTTCTGTAGAAGCGTTGCGGGGGTGGCGCATATTCTCTCGCTATTATGAAGAAATTGGGTATCTCTTCTCTGCGGAGATCACGGCTCATGCCAGCTTTCCCCCCAGTGAGCGTGATTCTTATATAGGCGTCAACCCCTTTCTCGTCAAGATTGTTAGCGCTGATGACTAGCTCCACCGCCTTTTCGATCTCAGCGCGATTAAAGGGACATTTCAGGTTAAAAAATTTGCATGCCCTTTCAAGTCTTTCTATGTGCCTGGAGAGTCGGAAAGGCTTTCCACTGTAGGCTCTTATTGTTTCAAAAATGGAGTCCCCGTAAAGAACCGCTCTATCATCCACCGGTATTACCGCTCTGGACGCGGGCAAAATCTCTCCATTCAAAAATACTTTCATAAATCCGTCCCTGCCCGAATTAAAAAAACAAGATGTATTCAGCTGTCACGCATTTTCAGCATGTGCGGCTTTCATCGTTTGTTCCCGCTATCGCGGAGAAAAGCGCTCTCCCTTTGTCAAGTGTTTCCTCATACTCCGCTTCAGGGTCACTGTCAGCAACAATACCTCCGCCAACATTGAAGTGGATTTTACCGTTCGCGATTATCATCGTCCTTATAGCCACGTTGATATCGTGGTTGCCGTCAAAACCCAGATAGCCTATTCCCCCGGTGTAAACACTTCTTACCGTAGGTTCGAGTTCATCAATGATTTCCATTGACCTTATTTTTGGCGCACCGGTTATTGATCCACCTGGAAACGATGCTCTTAACAGGTCAACAATATCTTTGCCTTCTTCCAGCGTTCCGACAATGGTCGACACAAGGTGGTGAACTTTCGCGTAGGTTTCCAGTACGGCATGTTCCGTAACCTTCACGCTCCCGTATGCGCAGACTCTACCAAGATCATTTCTTTCAAGGTCTACAATCATTGAGAGCTCGGCCCTGTCCTTGACGCTCGATAGAAGTTTTTCCTTCTGGATGGAATCGAGACCTGGGTCATCCAGCCTTTTGATTGTTCCCTTTATCGGCCGGGTTTCAACTTCTCTCCCCCTAACCCGAAGAAATCTTTCCGGTGACGATGAGGCGATAGCGAAAGAGCCGAGGTTCAGATACGCGCTGTAAGGCGCTGCGTTTACCACCCTCAACCTTCGGTACAGGCTCCAGGGATCTTCTTTTAGAGGACAGCTAAAACGCTGCGAGAGATTTGCCTGGTAGATGTCGCCCGAAAGTATATATTCCTTCACCCGCTTCACTGCCTCGATATACCGCTTCTTTGTGAATGTGCATTCGAATTTCATGGTTTCTGAATCTTTTTTCTTCTCAAGAGCGTGTGTCTTATGGCTTTCTCTGTTTAGAATCGCGGTTTCTATCCCTGAAAAAGCTACTCGAGGATTTTCACCTGGCGGCAGGGTCGCTATAAGGAATTTTTTCTCTGAAGCATGGTCGATGCAGATGACTTTGTCATAGAAACAGAAAAAAGCCTCGGGAAGATTAAGATCATCAACCACTGTATTCGGGAGTTTTTCTATATATCTTCCGAGTTCATAGGCAAGATACCCTATGGCACCGCCCGTAAACGGCGGCAGCTCCTCAGGCACGCTTGTCGGGTCAATTTGAATTTCTGACAGTGCTTTTCTGAGGGCTTCAAATGGGTCTATATAAAACGTTTGAACCCTTCCGTTTCTATATGAGAACACCGCTTTTCTGCCTCTAGTGCGAAGTGTCATATATGGAGAAAAACCAATGAACGAATACATTCCGAACCGGGGCATAAGCAGGCTTGAGTCGAGAAAACATGCGTATGGGAGGTGCGCCACGCCGTCGAAAATTTCCACGGGGCTG
>JACVIW010000100.1 GCA_015711695.1 Candidatus Geohydrothermomicrobium daggyaiense | reverse complement strand
CCCCCACTGTTTTTTTCATTCGTGTAGATGATGAAATTTTCAATCTTGCCGATGCGCAGATCGCGTACTGGCTGCCCTCGCCAAAAACATTCAAAGCGCTTGTTGAAGTATCGGATCCGGCGAGCGGGAAAATCGTTTCAACCATAATCGAATCTATACGGCAAGGTAAGCATATTTACAGAATCAGGGTTCCGGATATTGACTCTCCAACCCGCCTTGTTTTCTCACTCTATGACATCTCATCCAGCGATCAGTTCATTTTTCAAAACAGAATAGAAACAAACTGGAAACCTCAGCGCAAATGGAACATCTCCCTTATCCCTAGCTCCCACATAGACCTGTACAGCACAGCGAACGCCGAGCTTACCCCTGAGCAGCACAGAAGAATTATTGATACGGCATGTGACCTTTGCGAGGCTTACCCCGAATACACTTTCCAGCTTGAAAACAGGATTCCCATATACGAATACCTTGACGGAAGCCGGTCCGAGGAGCAGGTCCAGAGATTCATCAATCTCGTTAAAACGGGAAGAATTGATTTCGGGGCTCAACTCACCGGCGTTCATCAAGCCGGTACGGATGGTGAGAGTTATGCACGGGCGCAAATGGGTCCGCTCGCTTTCGGGCGTAATATCGAAAGCGAGCTTGGAATAAAACCGAATTTTCTCGCCGTATATGACACCCCCGGCGTAATGAAACATATCCCGGAGTTCATGAAGAAAGCGGGCGTTAAATATCTTGTTTACGCCCCGAATGTCTCTTACAGGATTCAGGAAATGATGTCCATTCCCTACATTTTCTACTGGCAGGCAGACAGCGGAGCGAAAGCGCTCTGCTGGAGGAGTTCCTACGGATACAACGCGGAAAAGCAGGATTACTTCCGGCTTACCTCCCCTGATGAGAACGTGCGGGAGAGTTCGGTGAACAGAATACTTCTCAAAAGACAGGAGGGGCTTGATGATAGCGGAAAACCTAATCCAGCGCTTTTCTATCCTTATGACCATTACGCGATCCTCTGGGACTACGGGGATAATGAGCCTGCTGATTCGGGACCGGTCGATTTCGTCCGACAGTGGAATCAAAAATTCGCCTACCCTCACTTCAGGATTTCCTCTTACGCCGATTTTCTCGAGGAGATGGAATCGCTTTACGCAAGCGAGATACCCACTCTCAAAGGGGAGCTTGGAAATTGCTGGGAGTTTGTTCTCATGAACCAGGGCGTAATAAATCTTTATGACAGATTTGCCCGCCGCGCCCTCACCCAGGCTCATATTCTTGAAAGATTCACGTCT
The DNA here is from genome assembly GCA_015711695.1 of Candidatus Geohydrothermomicrobium daggyaiense. Classification (GTDB taxonomy): domain Bacteria; phylum Actinomycetota; class Geothermincolia; order Fen-727; family JACVIW01; genus Geohydrothermomicrobium; species Geohydrothermomicrobium daggyaiense. The sequence goes on along the minus strand of JACVIW010000100.1, from coordinate 6,789 downwards.
ATTTTCCATCAATCCCCGCCTGGCATCAGGGTAAAAGCTCAGGAAGCATGGGACAACATCGCGAAAATCGAGGCTCACGATTTCTTCTATGGAGCAAAACTCGACCCCGAGACCGGCGAACTCGTACCCGATTTCATGAACCCGGACTGGGCAAAAGCTGAATGGGCGCTCGTCGCAGAGAGAAACTCGCGAGAAGCGCTGGCGGAGTCAGAACTTGCATTCGCCTCGCTTATCAGGACAAGAAACATCACAAGAATAGTGGTTATAAACACGCTTTCTTTCAAGAGAACGGCACCCGCTGCTGTGAAACTCCCGGATGAATTATTCGGTAAGGTCTTTTCCCTCATAGAGGAACCGGGCGGAAAAGTCATACCACATCAGATAATTGACGCTGGAACCTACGAGGACTGTTTCGGCAGGCGTCCGACAATGAAGTATCAGAACGACCACTTTGGCGGTGCCTATCCTGACCCCGAGCGCCCGTCAGGTAAATACGCTGTTTTCATTGCCTGTGACATACCACCCATGGGTTATCGAACTTATCAACTGGTGGAAGGGCAAAAACTTTCAGAGATTAACTCTTCGTGCCGGGCATCCGGAAATACCATTTCAAACGAGTTCTACGAGGTTAAGATAAATCCGGCGACTTTCGCTGTAAGTGAAATCTATGACAGGGAACTGGGAAGGAGCCTTGTTGATGATGAGGCGTCCATTTTCGGTAAGAAAATCGAATTGAACCAGTTTTTAAAAGGCTATCCCTCGCTCGATAGCGCCAGTATCCTTATCAACCTTCCGTTCATGCATAGCAACCGTTCCCTCTGGCAACCCATACTGGATGCAATAACGAGATCAAGCGTGAAATTCTGGGAGCCCGAAAATATTTCTGGAAAGCTGGAAGTGGCAGCAAACGGTCCTGTGATGTGCGCGATCCGCTCAATTACTCGCGATTCAAGGGGCTCCGAGCGCAGGCAAACGGTTGTGCTTTTCGATAAAATCAAGCGGATTGATTTCATAAACTTCATAAAGAGTACCGGCTGTAATCCTTTTGAAAGAATAGCGATTTCTTTTCCTTTCAAGATGGAGAAGAATTTTAAAGCGAGGTACGAAAGTCCATATTCCATTGTTACCGCAGGGGAGGATGACCTTCCGGGAGGGCCATCACCTCACCGACACGCATGCGACTGGGTCGAATTCGAAGACGGCGAGATGTGTATTTCAGTGGCAACACCCGATACAGGTCCTTTCACTTTCGGGCGCCCGGATTTAAACCTGGTTGATGACGCGAGATACACAAAACCGGAAAAACCTCACTATTTCCCGATTGTGCTTGATACCTGCTCCTGGAGCGCTTTCGTTGTTCCCGGTTCCTATACAGCCCGGTTCTCAATTTCAAGCAGTAAGGCAGGAAAATCACACCTTTTTGGGCGAAGAGAATCACGCAGCTTCTGCAATCAAGTGTTAGCGTGTATGGTCTTAAACAACCGCGGTCCTCTTACGCCCGGAAAGAAAAGCATAATCAGGGTTGACAAAAGAAATATTGAGATCGCAACCCTTAAAGAACCTTATGAGGGTGAGGGCATCATAGTTAGAATAGTAGAGAAAGAGGGAATCAAAACTGTCGCCAGGATAAGCGTGCAAAAAGGAATTCGGATAGCAAGTGCCTGGGTAACCGGACTCGACGAAAGGCCAAAAAAGGAGCTCGCCGTTTTTTCCTCATCGGTCGAGGTAGAAGTTAACCCGCATGAAATAGTCACCCTCAAGCTCAACGTTCAGAAGAGATGAACCGCAGCTAAGAAATTGAATAACGAAACGGACGCCTTATGAAATGCGAGGACTTCAACGGTGGGTTTCCAATTAGCATCGAACACGACAGAGAATATTCAAGTGGGTTAGTTAACGCATATTCGCAGCAAACCTGATATTTTGATTTTTCAAAATAGATTCAAACCACGGAAAGATAGCCATCGGTGGACGCGTGAAAGAAAGCGGGGGTGATAGCTTTGCCCGAAGATAGAAAACAGGGACTGCAGACAAGGGTCATGAGCACAGGACTTGATGCCGTAAAGAAACTCTCAAAAGCCTACCACGGTTATCTGCAGAAGAAATACTCTAAGTGGCAGAGTGCCTCAATTCACGCCGGAGGAGACGTGAGCATGGGAGTTGTAAGGCTCGCCATACTCGAGGGGCTTGGCATACCTCAGAAGGAGCTCAGAACCAAGCCCCTTATTGGTGTTGTGAACTCCTGGTGCGAATTGAACCCTGGACACGTTCATCTCGGAGAACTCGCAAAATCAGTCAAGAACGGCATACTATCCGCGGGCGGCGTTCCTTTCGAGCTAAACGTTCCCGGACCATGCGACGGGATTGGCAACGGAAACGAGGGGATGAGATTTCTGCTTCCGCAGAGAGATATAATCGCGGACATGATTGAGATGTATGTCCGTTCCCAGTGGCTTGACGGGCTCGTATTTCTATCGAGTTGTGACAAAATAAACCCCGCCATGATGATGGCGGCGGCGCGACTTGACCTTCCATCTATATTCATTCCAGGGGGCCCCAACATGATGGCAGTTAGATTCACCCCGGGAATGGAATCAATTGAGCACCATACTTACAAAAGCCTCAAAGACAAGGTCAAAACAACTACCTGCATGACCTGCGGAGCCTGTGAACTCCTCACCACGGCAAATACAATGCAACTATTGATAGAATCGATGGGCATGGCTCTGCCCGGAGCGGCGGCAACCCCGGCTTTCACGTCAAAGAAGAGAACTATTGCGTGGGAAACGGGCGCAAGGGCGGTCGAACTGGTGCGGGAAAACCTGCGCCCTTCATGCATTCTCACCGAAAAAGCGTTCGAAAACGCTGTTATGGTAGCTCTTGCTATAGGGGGTTCCACGAACTGCGTTCTTCATCTTCCTGCGATTGCGAGGGAACGGGACATAAACCTGGACATCCGACTCTTCAACAGGTTCGGCAAACTAGTTCCAACGCTTTGCCCTATTGCCCCCAGCGGTCCTCGAGGTGTGGTTGATTTTTACTCTGCCGGAGGCGTTCCAGCCCTGCTCAAAGAACTTAACCCCGTCTTAAACAAAGATTGTCTGACCGTATCTGGAGAAACGATTGGCAGAATAGCAAAGCGGGCAAAAGTGTTTGACTCCGCCGTGATCAGAAGCATGAAAAGACCCTACAAAAAAGAAGGGGCAATCGCCATTCTTTCCGGAAATCTTGCTCCCGAGGGGTGCGTAGTAAAATCAAGCGCAGTGCCCGAGGACCTGCTTTTCTTCGAGGGAGAGGTAATGGTATTTGACGGCGAATTTGAGGCGCTCGAAGGAATCGCAGAAGGAAAAATCCCGCCAAACACAGCGATCGTCGTGCGATATGAGGGCCCTCGAGGCGGTCCAGGCATGCCTGAACTGCTCTCTATCACGACAACCATAGAAGTGCTTGGACTCAAGCGGGTCGTGCTCATTACCGATGCGCGCTTCTCAGGCGCTTCATCAGGCCTTGCCATCGGTCATGTTTCCCCAGAAGCTTATGAAGGTGGACCGATTGCTCTACTTCGCGATGGAGATCGCGTTTCCATCGATGTCCCGGGGAAAAGCATCAAAGTGAAATTGAGCGATGAGGAACTGGAAAAAAGGAAAGCGCAGTGGGCGCCACGAGAGCGCGATATCCCTAAGGGGTATCTAAGAAGATATAGAGAAATGGTTGGTTCCGCCTCACGGGGCGCCGTTCTCGAGAGGCTTAACACAGCTTAGACCCGCAAAAAATGCCAGGGTTTGGAGGAAAGGAGGAAAAGTGAAAATCATTACGGGTGGTTCTGGTTTCCTCGGAGTTGAGATCGCAAAAAAACTCGTCGAGCGGGGAGAAAAAGTCAAGGTTTTTGACATAACAAAATCCCCCGATTTACCCCCGGATGTGGATTTTGTAAAAGGGGATGTCAGGGATAAAGGTTCCCTCAAACAAGCGTTTAGAGAAGCGGATACAGTTTTCCATCTTGTTGGAATAATGCCCCAGTCAAAGATGCCTCCCCCCGAGATGAGAAAAATCAACATAGGCGGAACGAGAAACGTCCTGGAAGCTTGCGCTGAAGAAGGCGTCAAGCGTGTTGTTTATCTCTCAAGTTCAGAGGTTTACGGCATTCTCGAAGAAGTCCCCTGTCCCGAAACGGCGCTGAAGGCTCCAGTTGGAGAATACGGACACAACAAGGTTTCCTGCGAACTTATCTGCCATGAGTTCGCAAAATCCCAAGGTCTTGAGGTATCAATTCTGCGTCCCACAAGTATTGTTGGTCCAAGAAACTGGGAAGAAACAGTAAACATGCTTCTGGGACAGATAAAAAATAACGGAGTCATACCTCTACCCGGAAGAGGCAAAACGAGGTGGCAGGTGGCACATGTAAGCGACGTTGCGAATGCGGCCATACTTGCATCCGAGAAAAATGAGGCAATAGGAGAAGCCTTCAATGTTGGGTGCGATGGAGAAGTACCCACCATGTGGGAGCTTGCGCATGAGGTAAAGGAGCACGCCGGCTCAAACGTAAGAATAATAAGTCTTAATGAAAAAATCACCCTTGGCATTCTCAAAACGCTTGGCGCCGCGAAAATATCGCCTGTCCAACCAGACCATTTGCTTCTATTCGAGTATGACTTTATTCTCGATGTATCGAAAATCAAAACCACCCTGGGCTGGAAACCGGAGTTCACCACAACTAAGGCATTCATCGACACTTATGACTGGTATGTGAGGACAAATTGAGGCCCGGAAAGCACAAGATTTATTCGAGGCATTCGAGGTGGTGAGTTTCATGTCGCCATCAATTCCATGGGGGGACGAGGAACTCTCTTTTGAACTCCCAAAGAGATGGAACTTCCTGGGATATGTAAAACCATCCGAGGCAAAACCTGCAACCTCAGTTGAAGATGAGCTGAAATCAGCCCTGCGATCGCCGATTGGAAGCCCTCCGCTTGAGCACCTCTGTGAGGAGAAAAGGAAAATCGCGGTCGTAGTGGACGATATAAGCCGCCCTACTCCAGCCCGCCTTTTCATGAATACGCTTCTCGACACGATCGTTGATTGCGGTGTCAGCAAAGACGTAATAACGCTTGTCACCGGCACGGGAACTCATAGAGCGATGACCCATGAAGAAATGGAAGAAAAGGTGGGGAAAGAAGTCGTTCAAAAGTTCAGGTGGATAAATCACGACTGCAAAGATAGGAATTCACTGGTGAGCCTGGGTAAGACAAAGAGAGGGACACCCGTTCAAATTAATAGGCATGTAGTTGAAGCGGACCTGGTAGTCCTCGTCGGAACAATTGAACCTCATCCTCACGCAGGTTTCGGGGGAGGATTCAAGAATATCGTTCCAGGAGTGGCATCAGACAAAACAATCGGTTATAACCACCTGCTTTCCGCGACAAAAAGAAATTACAGCATGGTGGGATGGGAACCTGAAAGAAACCCGATGCGACTCGATGCCGAAGAGGCGGGAAGAATGCTTAAAGGACAGACCTTTATGGTAAACACGGTGCTCACACCCGACCTCAAGATATCGAAGATTTTCGCGGGCGACCCGGTCAAAGCCCATCGAGCAGGGCTTTCCTATTCAAAAAGCATTTACGGTGTGGAAATTGAGCGGCAGGCAGATGTCGTGATATCGAGTTCTCACCCCATGGATCACGATCTCAGGCAGGGAGTTAAAGCTGTGGCGAATACTTTTGCGGCTGCAAAGGAAGGTGGGATTGTGATTGCCGCTATGCGGTGCAAGGGCGGCGCAGGCGATATGGAAGTGCCGAAAATTTCTATACCGGAATCGGAGAAAGCGATACGACTGTTAGAGAAAGCTCTAATACCCGTAGTCAGATATTTGCCGTTTGGCATCCCTGTGGAGGAGAGATTCTACATGTACACAGCGCTCAGGACGGTACTGAGGAACAGGGTAATCATATATGCGCCGGAGATACCCCTTGAAGTAAGAAAGAGGCTATCTTATTTTTTCTCCACGCAGGACTTTCAACAAACAATCCAGGAAACCTCCAAGCGCGTTCCAGAAGCAGACGTTCTCATCTTCCCCGAAGGAGGAATCACCTATCCAATAATTAACAGTGGGTAAAAACTAAGGATTCCTTAAAGCAAGCCGAAAACTTCTCTGGAATTATCAAAAAAGTTTTAAGCGTGGAGCATCCAGGATATATTGGTTGACAATTTGAAAGGAAGGAGGTGGAGGTTTTTGGAACTAACCCTCATCGGGCAATCAACAGTGCTCATTAAGCTCGACAGCGGCGTCGTCATTCTGACAGACCCCTGGTTTAAGTCTTACACCTTTATCAGGGCAGTGCCCATCAGTATCAAACCAGAAGACATTCCAGAATGTGATTTGATACTTGCCTCACACAAGCATATAGACCATCTCGACCGTGCCGCTCTTAAATTCGCAAAAGAAAAAGGCGCCGTGTTTATCGGTTCTAGGCGAGCCGCGAAAGCCGCGGCGAGAGCCGGTATTGAAGACGTACGCGCTGTAAAGCCGGGTGACCACGAGGAATTCAAGGGCGTTAAAATATTTGCTACCCTCGCTTATCATCCTCTCGCGAAAGATGCTGTGGGATTCGTAATCGAGGCTGAGAGAAGACTCTACTTTTCCGGCGACACCAGGTACGACAGGAATCTTGCCATGGAGGTTAAAGCTTTCAGCGTCAACGCGGGGCTTCTCCAGATCGCCTGTAGCAAATACTTTGGCAAAGACGATGGCATGAATCTTCATGATGCAGCGAAATTCGCTCTCGAGGA
>JACVIW010000099.1 GCA_015711695.1 Candidatus Geohydrothermomicrobium daggyaiense | reverse complement strand
GGTACATCATCGATGTGATTGACTGGACCGAAAGACGAATCTCTTCCGAGGCGCTCAAAAAGGCTCTAGATCCGCTGGGGATCGGGAATCTCGATAAGGTGATCAAGGCTTTATCATCCTGGGAGGCAATTGCCTACCAGTACGTTATTAAGGCTTTTCCAGCCAGTGATGAGGACCAGGTGAGAAGAATTTCTGAGGAGAAAGTTCAAGCAGAAAAGCGCGCAAGGGAACTGGAAAAACAACTCGAGGATTATGAAAGCCTCGTTCGGGACTTAAAGAAGAAGATTGAGCAATCAGATTTAAAGGAAAGAAGTTTGACCGAGGAACTCAACAGAGCGAGCGTGGAGCTCGCGAAGGCTGCCCGCTACATAAAGAAACTAGAAGGAACGGTGGATAAAAAGGATGAAAACATCATAATGCTTGAGAATAGCGTCTCCGAATTGAAAGCAATGCTTGAGAAATCCGCCGAAGAGATAAAGAAGCTCGAGCGAAGAATAGCTGAACTTTCAGCCTCCCCTGGCTGGCTCTTTGGGCGGTTCAAGAAACGGGATTGATATGCCTGCTCTGGCCTTGCGAATTCTCATCATACTTCCGTGTATTCTTATCGTTCCTGGCTATTTATTGTTTCGCTCTTCGCTTGATTCAAAAAATCGATACCCTCCTTTCGAGATAGTTTTTATCGTTCTATGTGTGAGTGTTTCATTCACCTCTCTTGTGGCGCTCTTTCTCGCGGAAGCTGGATTATTCAATGTATGGCTTGTCGCGGGAGTGGTTATCTCAGTTTCCTTATTGATTTCTGTGATACTAAAGAGACGTGGGAAAATTGTGTCGGAAGGCAGGGCTTGCCTGAGCACACCCCGCGTCGAGGTCATTTTATTTATTTCCCTGATTGTTTTCGGAGGAGTTTTTTTCTTCAGACCCGCGCAGTATCTGGCTGGTGACGGTGATCCGGGGTACTACTTCAATATCGGCTACAGCATAGCCCAGTCTGGCTCAGTAAAAATTCATGATCCGTCTGTCGCTAAAATGACGGATTTTGAGATAAAAACTTTTTACAAAGGTGGAGTGGCTCAGTTTATTCCGTTTCACCTGCGAAACAGAAAGAATGGAGAGATACAGCCGCTTTTATATGACCTTATACCAGTCTGGATCGCGGTTTTCATCTCGATATTCGGGAAACACGGAGGATTATATGCGGTTAGCTTTTTCGCTCTTCTTTCAAGTCTGGGCATCTTTGTCCTTGCGAGTAAATTATCAGGAAGATGGTGGGGAGGAATTGCTGCTTTTCTGTTCGTTTCCTTCTACCCGCAGGTCTGGTTTTCGAGGATGCCAGCATCAGAGGTAGTCTGCCAGTTGTTCGTTGTGGCCTGCGTTTATTTTCTTTTACTTTACGCGAAAGAGGAAAGCCCCCTTCTTGCGGTGGCGATTGTTCTATCTCTCGCCGCGGCGGCGCTTTCCCGTCCTGAGGCAGCCATCGCGCCAGTCATTTTGTTTCTCGCTGTTTTAGTCAGGGCTCCCTTTAAGAAGGAGCTGAAAAATGATCAAATTCTCGCCAACGGTTTGCTGCTCGCGCTCGTTCTAAACTGGGTCTATGTAAAGTTTTATGAATACCACTATGTCAGGACAAACTTAAGGAAAATCGTGGATATTCTCGGCGGTAACGAGGGTATGGATACATTTCTGGTGATTTATATTGCGTGTGTTATTACGGGGTTCGTGCTTTACAACGGGATTGCCCTCTTGCGTCCTCGCATTTTTCCAGATCAGGCTTCAGGGGAGCATAAGAGAAAGAGAAGTGAATCAGCAAGGGCAGCCACGAAAGCGTTATTGGTCTTGGCCATATTCATAAGCCTTAACTATTTCTATTTTGCCGCCCCCGCCAGGGGAAGACTGCATACCTCACCTCAAAAATTTTTTTTCTCGGCATCAGTTTTCCTTGGCGGTTTCGCCATTGTCCTGTTTATAGCTGGAATATGTCTCATGTTGTTCGATATGGAAAACCTTACAGTTTCCTTTTTCGTAGTTTCTCTTTCCCTGGTTTACCTTGTGGTGTTCACCGAGGCTTCTATAACCTCGGGGTATCTTCCATGGCTTGCTAGACGATATCTCCCGGTTCTTTACCCGATGTTGATAATAGGCTTTTGCTATATGCTCTCCAGGATTTTTTCGAGAGGTAACATGTCGCTAAGGGTTGCTTCACTGATTCTTGCATCGGGAATGTTCGCTTTCTTCATTCTTTCAACATCGTCAATTTTTAATCATGTGGAATACAGAGGTTTCGAAAGGCAACTGGAAAATATTTCCGATCAATTGAAAGGAAACACTGTAGTATTCACATCTCAATTTCTGGGTGAGGCGGTTGGTATTCCGTTAAAGTATCAATACGGGATTGATGCCAGACGTGCTTACGTTCTAAACGATCCGGATGGTTTAAGAGATATGGTCAGGCAATATGTTGCGCGCAATACGAAAGTTCTTATCGAAATGAGCGGTCTGTCCTCGATTGAGTACAGCGTCTCGCTTTTCGAAAAGTTAAAGTTTGAGAAAAGATTTGATTTCACCATAAGTTTCGCGAGGCTCGGAAAAGCCTATCGTGTTATTCCTCGGAGTCGGGGCATTGAAACGCATAAACTCGTATTCTTCGAGATCATGCCTGCCCGAAACAGAGCAGGCTATTAAGGGACAGCCGGGAGGTGACATTGCGGGTTTTAATCGCTATATTTACGATACCCCTTCTGTTCTTCGTGCCCGGGTATGCGTTATCACGAAGTCGTTTTTTTGATGATATTCGGATTTCATCTCTCGAGCGCTCTGTAATAATAATCATTTCGAGCGCGGCGATTTCTTCGATCCTTGCGCTTTTCCTTGCTGAAATAGGTTATTTCAGAATATGGCTTCTTGATTTGCTACTTGTCTGCTGCGCAAGCATATTTTTTGCCTTGAGAACACGCGGACGAGTCCTCTCTTCAAGTGGCGCCATTGCAATTTCGGAAAAGATCATCGTTGTTTTTCTTATCCTGCTCTCCGTGGTTTTGTTTTTCAGACCCGCGGAATATGTTGTTGGCGAGGGAGATCCTGAGTATTACTATAACATCGGATATCAGCTTGCCGAAAGCGGCTCGATGAATGTTTATGATAAGTCACTTCTGCGAATGACAGATTTTGAGATCTCAACTTTCTTCAACAAGGGCATCGTCCAGTTTCTTCCCTTTCACCTGAGGGATAAAAATAAAGGAAAAATCCAGCCTCTCTTATATCATCTTTTTCCGGTCTGGATAGCCCTGTTCATAAAGATGTTCGGGATGAAAGCCGGGCTCTTTGTCAGCTCGCTTTTTGGCTTGCTTGGAGTGGTGAGCCTCTATGTTTTCTCGAGGCGGTTTTCAAATATCATTCCTTCGGCTATTTGTGCTTTTGCATTCTCTTTTTTCTTTCTGCAGATCTGGTTTTCGAGAATACCGGTAACTGAGGTTTTTGCGGCTCCATTTTTGCTTACCGGACTTGTTGTCTTTCTTGAGTTCCGCGAGTCATTCTCAAGCGGATCAGCGTTCTTATGCCCTTTACTTTTTACCGTTGGGTCGCTTGCAAGACCTGAGGCTTTCGTTTTTGTCGTTCTTTTGTTCTTCGTCGCTGCATTTGACTTCATGAGTCGTGATTTTGAAAAAAGCCATCGCATGTTTGTCAACGGGCTCCTTGCAGGTTCGCTAATTTTGATTGTCTACATTCGTTTCTGCGCTCTTGAGTATGTAACCGCGAATTTCGGGAAGTTGCTCAAATTCTTCGGGGAACGTGCTAGTATCGAGGGCGCGCTGAAATTGGGCGCTATCATGATTGTTGCACTTTTCATATTATTCAATACCCCTGCCTTAAACCGCTTGTTTTGTGGGTTGGGCAGGCAAATAAAAAAGAGATTCGGGGATTTTCTACTCGGGTTGAGGGAATTTGCGATTATGAATATTTCAATCGCAATTATTTTTTCGTCCTTTTACCTTTATTTTTCTCAGCGGGCAAAAAGCATTGAAAGTGCAGGGGAAAGGATTTTCTTTAATACCGCATCATTTATGGGCGGAATAACTATTTTCGCTTTCATTTTTGCTCTTGCATTCTTCTTGTACGATGTGGAAAACGGCGCTTTTGCCTTTGTGACAGGGTCAGGAGTGCTTGCGCTCCTTTTTGCTTCCCAGGAATCATCGCTCGCTTTGGGGCAGTATCCCTGGGATTCGAGGCGCTTGATGTTTTTCGTTATCCCTATTCTGTTTGTCTCTGCTTCATATCTGATAAACCGTGCGTTTGAATCTAACAGAGTTGAGTTCAAGACGTGGGCAGTCCTTTTTGCGTGCTTTTTTCTCATCTTCTTTTTCGTTTCAAGCATGCCCATCTTTTTTCATGTTGAAAATGAGGGAGGCATAGAACAGTTGAAAATACTGGGGCGTAAATTGCATGGCAGCGTGGTCATGTTCACCGGCTACTACACAGGGGAGGTGATAGGAATTCCCTTAAGATACACCTTTGGGATCGACGCCAGAAGGGTGTTTACGATGAATGACCCTTGGAGGTTCGGGGAAGTCATTGTGAGAATGACCGATTCCGGAAAGAGGGTATATCTGGAGATGGGCGGGATCGACGCTGGTGAAATTCCTTATAACAGAAGGGTAAGGAAACTCTTAGATTTCAAGCCAGGCTTCTCTGAAGAAATTGGATTAAAGAGATTAAAACCGGTCTCTTCCGGCATTCCAAAAGAGATATTCACGCAAAGAATAAAACTTCATTTTTATGAAATTCAACCGAGCAAAGAATTTCTCAAGAGGATAAGGAAGCGGTAAGGTTCGTATCCTTTGATAGACGTTTTTAACTTTTCTTGCGATGAGGGTAATTTAGAAAGCAACAAAGAGTAATACAAGAGTTTCGGGGAAACCAGTGTCAGCGGTTCAAAAATTCTTGTCCGCGCATCAAAAACCGCAAATAATGATCTTCTTCAGTTTTATTCAAATAAACGAGTTTTCGCATTGTTCTATTTGTCAAGCTCACTTTCGGTTATGAACCAGGCAGTGAACTCAAAAAACTATGAAAGGTTATCAGGAAAAATTCTCACCCATGCACGTTTGGGGAAAGATGGTATCTGTACCGTGCTTTGTGCACACGTTCAATTTGAGAAAGGCAGGGCTCCTGGTAAAGAAGGTGCGCCACCCATAGAGTAGTCAAAAGACGCTGCCCTCGCTGCCTCGTATTGACACAACCAGGAAATCTTTGATGCCTAGTATTCGTGCCCATTGAAGAGGGACCTATGCCAACAACCAAGCTGCATACTTTATAATTCGTTTGTATTCTTATTGCTATGTTTAGTTGTTACCGGATAATCAGGACTCATTTAAAGCGAGCGTTGAATTGCTTGGATCAGCTTACAATTTTTTTCGGGATATAAAGAGATTCGTAAAAAATTCATTTGCATCGAAGAATAGATGGATATGCGTCGCATTCCTCATAACTCTTTTGTTTGGAACAATTGTCAGAATTTATTATCTCCGGCATCCCATAAGATACGATGAGGCGCTAACCCGGGTAATCGCATACCAGTCTCTTGGAAAAGTGGTGACTGATTATTTCGCGCCCAACAATCACCTTTTGCACTCAATCCTGGTTAAGAGTTCTTCCCGTATATGGGGTGATTCACTTTTTGGATTGAGATTTCCTGCCCTGATCGCGGGCATTGTTTTGATAATCGTTGTATTCGTCTTTGCAAGCATCGTTTATGACAGAGAGGTCGCTCTAATCGCTTCTGTGCTGGCTGCTTTTTCCTCGCCCCTTGTTGAATACTCTGTTCTTGCAAGAGGGTATACCATTCTTATTGTTTTATTCCTGCTGGCTTTCACGCTGGGTGCATACTTGCTCAGGACAAACAACGGTTTTGCCTGGGTTGCGTTTGCCATTGTCTCTGCTTTAGGCTTTTACACGATTCCTACAATGCTTTATCCTCTTGGGGTTGTTGTTGTCTGGCTCATTGTTTCCGTGCTTGTCAAAAAAGATAAAAAAATAAATCAGCTTTCTTTTCTCAAGGGGCTTTTCGTTTCTCTAACAGCGGCGGGAATCATAACGTTTCTGCTTTATCTTCCATTGATATTAAATGGAAGCTACAGGATCGCTTTAACTGTGCCGGAAACCCGCCGTCTACCGTGGGGTGAGTTTTTCTCAAACCTTTACCGGACCGCAAGGCTCACCTGGTCCATGTGGATGCGAGATACACCACTTGTACTTTCGGTTTTATTGGTTTGCTTCTTTTTCTTATCAATACTTTCACAACACAGGGTTTCTTCCTACCGCATCCACATTTTTTTCCCCGTCTCGCTATGGCTTGTGCCCCTGATATTCGGTCTCAGAATAATATCTCCTTTGAGAGTTAGGGATTGGCTTTTTCTACTGCCCATTTTTCTCTGCTGTGCTTCTGCTGGCATTGTATTTTTCATAAGAGGCTTTCAATTATCTATTTCAAAAACACGTCTCGCAATGGTTTTTTGCGCCATTACCCTGATAATCATTCTTCCCGTGTTTCTTTTTCACTTCAACGGGATTTCTTTTTCTGAGGAAGGTGGCAGGTGCGATGAAGCCGAAAGAATTGTCGTTTTCTTGAAAGGGATTCTGCGCGGGAAAGACAGAATTCTTGCATACTGTCCGTGCGACCTTACTATTGCTTATTATGCAGAAAAGCACGGGATTTCTAAAGACCACCTTTACGGAAATATATTACTGGGTAAAAGAGTGATATTCGTTGTAAATAAGGTTCCGGTTTATTCACAGTCGATTAAGACTGTTCTTGCTTATGGAAATATCGACTATCAGAAAGTAAAACGAACGATCAGACTTATCAGTCGTTTCGAATTCAGCGATGTTTATGAATGTTATTTGAGATAATAAGTTTTTTGGATTTTGTATAATTATCCCTTGATTAAGCAGGGCAAGTATTTCTAACAAATGGCCTGCATTCGATTTTATAGTATTGGGGTTTTTTATTCGATCTTATTTCTCGAACACCGGGCAACTATAACTATGTATATATCAACGACTATGCAAGAAGCAGGTTAGCAGTGGTTTACCGGAGGGTGAGATTTGAGCCGGGTGCTGATACTGGGACATGCTCCACTTCCATGGGAGGAAACAGATAAATCTTACGGTCCGGGAATAAGGACATGGCAGTTTGCCAGCCCCTTAATATATGACGGCCATGATGTGACTATAATCGCCTCACGCATACCTTTCGTATATGAAAACGAAACAGAAAAGCCTCGTGCAAGCTTTGAGAAGGGGTGCTTGATATACCGCGTTTTTCAGGATGAATTTGAAAACAGCTCTTTTACCAGATCACTGATAGAAAAGGTGGATCCTGATTGCATAATCGGCGCGACAGCTTACCCCTCATATGTAGCCCTTCTTTATGCCGGGGAGAAACCGGTCTGGGCGGACATCTTCGGGAGTATTCTCGCTGAAGCCCAGGTGAAAGCCGCTGTTTACGGCAATGACTCATACCTCGAGCATTTTCACCGGATAAACAACCTAATCCTTCATACTGCCGATCACTACAGCACGGTTTCCGAGCGCCAAAAATATGAGCTGATAGGCCAGCTTGGTGTTGCGGGAAGGCTTACTGGCAAGACGATTGGGCATGATTTCGTTTCCGTGATACCTTGTGGCATTGATGCTTCATATGCGTTGAGTTTCGAGCTGCCCCGTAAGATATCTCAGGAAGATTTTGTTGTTCTCTGGAGCGGTGGCTATAACACCTGGACTGATGTTCGAACGCTTTTTCATGGACTTGAGAAGGCAATGTCTCTCTCTAAAAGGGTGAAATACGTTTCTACTGGCGGTGAGATAGCGGGTCATGATGAGAAAACATATAGAAGGTTTGTGGAAATGGTGGAAAACTCATCCTATCGTTATAGATTCGAATTAAAGGGATGGATCAAAAAAAGTGAGGTGCTTAATGTCTATCATCGTGGTGCGATTGGGTTGAACATAGACGCTGTCCACTACGAGGTAACATTTGGAAGTCGAAACAGGATACTTGAATGGGCGCTTCACGGGTTACCTGCATTGACGACCAAC
>JACVIW010000098.1 GCA_015711695.1 Candidatus Geohydrothermomicrobium daggyaiense | reverse complement strand
TGTCCCTGATTTTGCCATAATCAAAAATCACCAGGTCAGCAGCAGCGCCTTCGCGAATCACCCCACGGTCCTCAAGATTGAACCGTGAAGCCGAAAGCCCCGTGCATCTCCTGATCGCTTCTTCAAGAGTATAGAATTTCAGTTCTTTAACATAGTGTTCGATTATTCTCGGGAAACAACCATAAGCCGACTGCGGAGGGGAACCGACTTCAGGGAAGACAACATCAGCGCCCACTGAAAGTTCCGGGTGACTCTGTGCGCTTAAGAATACTTTCTCCGCCCAGGGCTTCGGCGGGGTTCCAAATAGAAACGTGACCATTCCATCCTCTTCAATCGTCAGATCAGCAAGGAAATCAAACGGATGTTTTCCAGCTTCTTTTGCAAGATCAACAACCCTTCTGCCCTCCATATGCCTGTTTTTCTCGCTTCCCACCGAAAGTATTCTAAGCATCTTCCAGCCGAGAGATTTCACGTAGTTGTCCGGGAGGGAACCTTTCTCCCAGTGTGGCCACCTGGGTCTCAAATTTTCAACGTCATGCCGTATTTTCCTTCTTTCCCGGGGATCTTTAAGCCTTTCTATCAAAGCATCAGTGCCTCCCATATTCGCCCAGGGAGGGTACAACTGGGTAACAGTCGTGTTGCCCATCACGTACGGGATAAAATCCATCCCAATATCTAATCCGCGCTCGAGCGCCATGTCCACTTTTTCCATCGCCTTTTTCAAAATGGGGTTGGGAACACCAGGAATCGGGACTATCCTGTTGATGAACTCCAGGATATTCATAGCGTCGTACAGAAAACCGGCGAGACTTCCTAAATAAGGAACACAAAAAACATGCGAGAGTTGCAGCGGACATCCGCTTCTTTCAGAGATTTCTATTGCTTCCTCGACCGCCCTATCATATGTATCAGAATGACCCCTTACGTGAGTCACATATCGTCCATTATATTCCGCGCATATTTTCGCGAGCTCGACTATCTCGTCCGTGTGAGAATAAACCCCCGGAAAATATGTCAGCCCTGTCGAGAAACCCCTGCAACCAGCCTCCATGCCATCACGCACAAGTTTCCTCATGCGCTCAAGTTCTTCAGGGGTTGAGAATCGGGCCTCACCGCCCATAACCGCGATCCTTATGGGTCCATGCGCGACAAGCGGAACAAAGTTCATCGGGAGACCACGTTTTTTCAAAAATGCATGGAAGTCAGACTGGCTTTCCCAATCGATTGAAATATCTCTTGGTATTCCCATGCTGCGAATCGTTGCGCCCATTATGTCCGAGTGTTCCACAGGCCAGGGAGAAACCGACCATCCACAGTTGCTAACAACGCTCGTCGTTATACCCTGCCGCAGATAAGGCTCAAAAAGGCGCACATAATCATCCCTGATCACATAAAGGTCATTGTGCGAGTGGATATCGATGAAGCCCGGGCAAACGTACTTTCCCGTAGCGTTTATAACCATACAAGCCTCTTCTTTTTTAATCCAACCAACCCGGGAGATCTTTCCATTAGCCAGGGCAATGTCCGCACTGAACGCCTTGCGACCTGTCCCATCGATTATCTCTCCTCCGGAAATCACAATATCAAGCATGGTTTCCTCCTCGTAATGGTCCGATTTTTTATCCGGTTAGTGATAAGCCTATTCATCTGCAGATATGTCCTTTTGCTATACAGGAGCTACCCCGAGACGTGTCTGGCGAAAATCGAGAAAATTTAGCTAATACAAAACAAGTTACTTACACTGCAAGAACAATAACCACCGTTTACTCAAGCCCACACAATATTCTAACCCGTATTCATTAATCTCTGTGCTGTCATAGGTGCTCCTTATTAGCGTATCCCGTCTGTCAGCAAAAAATCTTGCGCTCTTTTCCAGGATGTTTATAATCGCTTATTATTTCGATATCAATTAAAAAACAGGTTATCGCGATGAGAGGGGGTACCTCATGGAAGCCAACCAGATGCTTTTCTACGAGACGCTAAGGTTTTTCATTGGACCGCTCATCGCTGCGCGCTTCCGTTTAAAGATCCAGGGGCAGGAAAATGTCCCGGATGATGGACCAGCGGTGATAGTTTGCAACCATCGGTCAGCGTTGGATCCCCTTATACTCGCTTATGCCGTGCGTAATCGGTATATAAACTTCGCCGCGGCCTCCTGGTCGTGGAACATCCCTGTTTATGGCCATCTGCACCAATGGCTCGGAGCTTTCCCTGTCTCTCTTACAGGCGGTGAGGGCGTAGAGAAGCAACTCGAAAAAGGACTTGAAATTTTAAGACAGGGCGAGATTGTTGGGATATTCCCTGAAGGCGGGGAAACGATACTCGACCCAGCTAGGGCGGAAAAAATAAACAGATTCAAAACGGGATTCGCGCGGCTTGCCCTAATGGCAAGAGTTCCTGTTATTCCCGCGGCAATTATTGGCATCGGTGAAAGGCGGCTGCCAAAGATCCCTGCGCCCATTGTGGAAAGGGTAGTCAAACACCCGAAAAGCAAAAAAGGTTATTCGTCAATCATCTATAAGAAAGCTGTTTGCAGAATCGGTTACCCACTCGATTTAGGAGATCTATACGACCGTCAAATCACCAAAGAACTTCTTGAAATGATATCAAATAAGGTTCGCCAGATTGTGATAAAACTTTACAATGGTGAGGACCTGGAGCGTTTCTTAACAGGTGAAATTCCTTTCGATTTTGCCTATGAAAGGGTTGGAGGACCCGAGAAAAAACTCTTATAAAGTATGCGCGCAATTCAATAAATCTCACGGGCGATATTAATTTTTCCATGAGTGATGAGAGATTAGCGATAAAAAGGACGGATCGGCATAAAAACCGATCCGCACATCATCTCAATTTATTTAAATGTCCCGCCTCAGTATAGGATCAGTTAATCAATCCCTGCCGATGATGGCAACGCTGCAAACGTTTTGATTTGGCACGCCGCCCAGATTATGAGTTAGTCCAAGCTTTGGATTCTTCACCGCCCTGTCCTCAGGCCACCTGCCAAGAAGCTGATTGTAAACCTCATAGAGCATCCTCAATCCTGAAGCGCCAATAGGATGGCCGAAGCACTTGAGCCCTCCATCAGATTGGCACGGGATCTCTCCATTCAGATCAAAGAATCCGCTTAAGATATCCTCCGGAGCGCCCCCTGGCTCGGAAATACCAAGATCCTCCATCGTAACGAGTTCGGTTATGGAGAAGCAGTCGTGGACCTCCATCATGCTGATTTCCTTTCGGGGATCCTTTATCCCAGCCTCCTCATACGCTTTCTTTGCCGCGGTTCGCGTCGTCAGCATGCCTGCCCCGTCCCACTTGTTATACCAGACTTCCTCTCCGGAACTCACTGAGACCTGAAGCGCCTTGACTTTGACGAGATCCTCGTTTGGTTTAAGTTTCCTTGCTATCTCAGGAGTGGTCACGATAGCACAAGCGCAGCCATCACTAACACCACAGCAGTCAAACAAACCGAGAGGATAGGCAATCATTGGAGCGGCCATTATTTGTTCCTTTGTCACGGGCCTTCTTAAGTGCGCCCTCGGATTTTTCGCTCCGTTCTGGTGAGACTTCCACGAAACATGAGCCATCGCCTCTTTGACTTTCTCCATTGGAATACCATACCGCGCGGAGTAAGCCGAGGCCAGTTGAGCGAACATTCCGGGAGCGGTCGCATTTGGCATGATCATCTGTGCCATCTGTCCAAACGCCGGCGAATCAGGAAGTCCCCCATAACCCGTGTCCTTTAACTTCTCGATCCCAACGGCAAGCGCAATGTCATAAGCGCCGCTCGCAACACCATAGCAGGCACCACGGAAAGCCTCTGTGCCAGACGCGCAGAAATTCTCGGTCCTGGTTATGGGAATGAACGGGAGATGAAGCGTGAGACCGAGAAAGTTTCCGCCTTTGCCAACGTTTATCTCATCAATGTGAGTCGACAACCAGGCGGCCTGGATATCCTTTTTCTCGATCCCCGCATCCTCCAAACACTCCAAAAAGGCTTCAATCAAAAGGTCCTCGGGACTGGCGTCCCAGCGCTCGCCAAAGCGAGTGCACCCCATTCCCAGAATGACAACCTTGTCTTTTATTCCTTCAGCCATTTATTCCGCCTCCTCAGAAATTGGAACAGCCTTCCAGAAGTAATTTGTTATATCTCTTTTCGAATCGTAGAACTTTATTCTGAACGTAAACTCGACGGGTTTGCCCACGGCGAGGTCATCGAGAGTGCAATCCGTGAAATCCATCACGAACCTGCCACCACCGTTGATGTCAACCCCTCCATACATAGCCGGGGGATTGATGCTTGCAGCAAGCATATCCGAAGTAAAGCTGAATATTTTCCCGCCTTTATCTGAGACATACACGGGCTCCATTTCATCGATTGCTCCACAATCAGGATTCACGCATACTCTCTGTTCGGGGAACTGCTGTGTGCCGCATTTTTTGCACTTACTGCCGAGCATCCCCAGAATCACTTTATGTTTCCTCCAGACTAGCGACCATCTCGTCCACTTGTCCTCCTCGCCCCTTAACCCTGTGTCAACAGGGACCATGCGGCGCCAGACAAGGTATTTAGTGTAATTGTCAAGATCGCTGCGCCTCCCGAGATAACCGGAAACTCCTTTCCTCGGAGCTAGTTTCTTTATATTCTCCGTCACCTCAAAGTATATCGCGTCGCAACCGCTTCCATAACTCACTAGCATTATCTTGTCACCGGGATTTGCTTGTTCAAGCGCCTTCGCGAACATAAGCAGAGGGTGCGCCGTACCTGTATCGCCAACAGCAGCCTGGAGATTATCCTCAATCTTATCTGGCTCCAGTCCAAGAACTTTGTTTATCTTCTTTCTCGCGCCTCCATAGTAAGTGGGGTAGATTATCTTGGAAAAATCGCCGGGAGAAAGACCAACCTTTTCGCACAATCCCTTAATTGCCTCAGGGATGAATGTGTTTATTCCAACATCCCGTATCCAGCGGTCCTCCCACTGTCTGTCAAAGATTGAATTCGCACCCCGGAAATGGTCAACAAAATCATAGCCGGAGGAGAAAAACCCTTTATACTCGGCAATCACATCCTCGTCCCCCACAAGGACAGCGGCGGCGCCATCTCCAAAAAGAAGCTCCTGCGGGCTGCCCATTTTGCCGAGCCGGCAATCTGCTGCCGTCACGACAATATTGTTCGCCGAACCGGCCGAGACCGCGTCCAGGGCGGCAAGAATCGCGGAGGTACCAGCCTTCAATCCACCTGAAAAATCTGCGGTTCTGATCATTTCGTTTGCGGCAAGGGCTCCTGCCACTATGTTCGCGTTCAGTCGCTCTTTATAAGGCGCGGTGGTGGAAGCGAAATAAACACCACCAATCTCTGACCTCTCAAATCCCTTGATGCAGTCGAGAGCCGCGGCGACAGACATTGTCACGGAATCCTCGTCAAAGTTTGCCACGGCTTTTTCCCCCTGGGCGTTCATCAAGTTCGCCGGGTTTAGCCAGCCCATGTTCCCGAAAATAGCCATCCTGTTAAGCCTGTATCTTGGAACATAACCCCCATAAGATCGGATACCAACCATATCATCACTCCCTTTCGAGCTCGCAACCAGGTATCCCTTAGAACTACCTCAAGTTCCCAAAATCACGAGAACATAACTCATTCTAAGAAAACTTCTTGGACATATAGTTTCTAATACAGATCAGTCAAATTCAACAACCGATATATAAGGGTACTTCTTCAAAAGTATATTTCGTATTGCTTTCCGGTCTTCAACGTCAAGCACTTTTTTGACTTCAGACACAGGTAAACCATTCTCGTTAATCTCAGACTTATATGACACGAGAAAACCTGGCACGGAAATGAAACCAAGACCCCCGGCGCCGCAGCAGGAAGTTTCCACATGAGCAGCCTTTAAAACATAGAGGACCTTTCTACTCCCGAACTGGAAAATTCCCTCTTCCAGGATTTTGTAATATCCTCCGACACTGCGGATCTCCTCATCTACCGGCAGATGTACATACCGCAAAATTTTACCCCCAGAATCCCTCAAACATTTTGTTGCGAGAGCCCTCAAGCAATATTCAGACCTGAAGCGGTTGCTCGACCACCTGCTGGCTAAAAGTATAAAGTATTATATATTCTGGCAATCAATAATTGCCATTGTTTTTGCGCGAACTTATCGGGGAGGCTTTTTTCGCGCAAGAAAATATCGTTTGGCGTCCCTGTTTCCGATAAGGCAACGTGCGGAAGCATAAACCGGAGGAAATATTTGACCCATTAATCACTCGTAGTGACCAACGGGAATTATATAAACAGGCTGTTCTTTCTCGGAAAGCCCCAGAATTTGCCCAACTTCCTCATCATCAAAAGCCCCGATGGGCACAGCCCCAAGTCCGAGTGCCTCAGCCTCGAGAAGCATGTTTTGAGCCACGTGACCGGTATCAATATAGACGTATCGCTCGCCGCGTTCACGATAGAACGCCTGATATTCCTCAATGACTGAAGTGATTATGAAGATACAGGGAGCCTTTGCCATGAAACTCTGATGATATGCTGCCGTGGCGAGCGCTTCCGTGTCCAGTTGTTCTTCCACAAGTAAAAGGGCATGTTCTTCAGGAACATATAGTCTTAGTTTACCATCTGATAATACATATATCCGCAAACCATAGATACGTCCTGCGGAAGGCGCGGGTCTTGTGGCCTCGGAAACCACAATAGATGAGTCATCACTTCGCTTAAAACCCAACCCCGCCCAAAGTATTAAAGAGATATCATCCCAACCTACTTCCCTGTTTGAAAAAGCTCTTACGGATTTTCGCTGCTGAAATATTTTGTTCAGTTCGGGTGCCTTTCCAAAGGAAGGCACTGGAAGTTTCTCAAGTTGAGGTGTCCTTATCTCCGTGGTATTCCGCACCGACTCCTCAGATCCCGAATTACCACGACAGGAAACCCCGCAGAAAACCAAAGTCGCAAACAAAGGAAGAATCAGGCATAAAGATGTGGCAATACCCATTAATTTCCAGCATTTTTCCTCAGGATTAGCGAAAACCATCGAATCCTTTCGCCTCACAAAGGCAAAAGCAATAAGTTTTGCAAGGAGAGCGCAATCTCTTTGAACAACCAGCAAATTTTTATGTCCTGTTCTGCATTTGTTGTGCCTGGCTGCATTTTCACCGAAACTGTACCGTTCTTTGCCCGGTAATCGATCTACTCGGATAGACGAAAAACCTTATTCCCACAATTGAACAATCCGAAGGGTTCGCTGTTCTTTTGTGTGTATCTATTCTTTTCAAGAAGAAATTGAAAAATTCTATGCTTCCTTACCGAGGTACTTGAAAGAGACTTTTACACGAGCTCTGTACGCCACAACCTTTCCATCCTCGATTTTCATGTCGAGCATAGAAACTTCTGCTATTCGCAACTCCTGCAAACTTTTCGCAGCCGTTTCAACCGCATTCCGGGCAGCCTCCTCCCATGAATTCTCGCTGGTCCCGACAAGTTCAATGATTTTGTAAACACTTTCCGCCATTGCTCCCCCTTCCACGAAAAAGGTACCACTTGTGCGGTCAATTTTATCAGCATGACATACAAATAGCATCAAGAAAAAAGGAATTTAGGTAAAAAACAGAGGCAATTCCAGCACGAAAAAACCAATTGAGAAAAAGGCAGGCGATCATATTTTTATTTCTCAAACCAAAAAAAATCAACCAAATAGCCCAACCAGATTCATGCGAGAATAAAACCCGATGAAAACCCGAGCTTTTCTGATCTAATATCTAAACGTTTCTCGGGAAATACTCCTTTCATGAACAGAAAGGACCGGTCTTGACGACCGGTCACTAGTTTTTCAAAACCAAGATCTATTCAGTTGTCCCGTTTGCTATTTCCACAGATGTCCACAGTTATTGCATGCCCATTTGGGTTTATCAACACCAACCGCGTAACCGCCGATTCTGATTTCTCCCTTTGCCACTCTTTCAGCAAGTTCAGGACTCGTTGGACCGTAAATAATCGGGACAACGGTATCCTCTCTTCCGCAATTCGGACAGGCTGGTTTCTTCATATTACCCCCCTCCTGATAAATACGCATTAAAAGTATGTCATCATTTTTCTTACGCCTT
>JACVIW010000097.1 GCA_015711695.1 Candidatus Geohydrothermomicrobium daggyaiense | reverse complement strand
CTGCCCCGCCCTATAACGCATGCGACTCACTTTAATAAATCTCACAATTCAATATACTACTTTTTACAAATCTTTCCCTTGATCCACGACATTTAAAGCTATAACTATCTGAAAGAATCGAATTCAACTTCCTCTACTCTATATAACCGAATAACTGAACCGGCTTTATCAGAAACTAATTCTCATCCGAACAGGATTTCAAACGCTGTGAGGAATTTGTCGTTTTGAAAATTAATATCTTTATCGCGATGCGCAATAACAAAGACCGTTATAAAATAGCATTCAATTCCAATCAGGGGAGGTCAAGATGAATTACGATCTCTTTTTCAAAGCAGCAGAAGAACGCGCGGACAGGCTAGCATCAATCCTTTCAGACCTGATAAGGATAGATACAAGCGTACCTCCCGGAAAGAATTACACAAAGATGGTGGAATATATTGAACCACTTCTTGAGGATGCGGGTTTCAAATGCGAAAGAGTAGTTGTCCCCGAAAAAAGATGGAAAAAAATTCCACTCGACCTCGAGGGACCCAGGGTGAATCTTGTTGGGAAACTTGAGAACGGAAAAACTCCTTTGAGCATATATGCACACATGGACGTCGTACCTGCGGGAACCGGCTGGACCGTCCCACCATTTGAGGGAATTATCAAGGATGGAAAAGTTTACGGGAGAGGGGCTGTGGATATGAAGGGTTCCATCCCACCGGTTATTGTCGCGCTTGAGATACTGAAGGATTTTGGAACCAAACCTGATTTCGATATCAGATTTTGCCTCTGCACTGACGAGGAAATTGGAATGGACCCAGGTGCAGCGTACCTCGCAGAAAAGGGCTACTTTGTACCACCTATCCTCCACCTCGAAGGCGGTGGACAGGGACCAGTAATGATAGCCGCTAACTCCGGTGTCCTGCATGCTGTAATCAAAGTCGTAGGGCGCGAAGCTCACTCCGGTCTCAGTTTCACGGGAATTAACGCGCTTGAAGAATCAATCAATGTTCTCGTTGAGCTCAAGCGCCTGAAACAAACCGTGGAAATGCGAGAATCATCATATCCCGCGCTTCCGCTGCCAGGCACTCCCTCGGATAACCTTACCCCGACATTCAACATAAACATTATCCGCGCCGGCGAAAAAATAAATGTCGTGCCGGGAATCGCCATAATCGAGATAGACCGGCGGTTTCTTCCTGAAGAAAAGATCAACGATGTTAAACGCGAAATTCTGGGTGCGATAGAGTCAGCAAGGCGATCGACTCGCGCCGTATCTATAGACGTCGACTTCGAGGTACTTTACCAGAATCACGAAATCGACATAACCTCTCCGTATGTCGAGCGATGGTGCCAGGGGGTGAGGCTTGCCCTCGGTTACCCACCGGACATGCCTTTTCTATTCATAGGCTCAAATGGAGCCACCGACATGAGTTTCGTGGGAAAGATTCTCAAAACCAGGCAATTCGTGGGAACCGGAGTCATTGACGCCGAGCACATTGCGGATCACGGGCCAGATGAATGTGTACCAATCGCAAATATGGTGAACCTTTGCAAAGAGTTAATTTTCTTTTTAAAAAGATAACCGATGTCATCGCCTGGCGCTTGCACCGCTTGATCAATTTAGCATTTCGCCACTGAGATCAATAAGCGCCGTGTTTCAAATATAGAAGAAATTCCGGGCTTGATGTTGGTTTGCATTTTAATTTTACTATGTTGCTTATTGTATTCTCGAGAAATAGACACCACCACTGCCCATGGCTATGATGCCCTTGAGTTCGAGCTGCGAAAGAAGCGAAAGAGCGAGCCTGCTTTCAATTGAGCACCTGTTTGAGATTTCCTCCGGATACACATATCCATCATTTATAGCATTTACGATCATTGCCTCCATCTCAGAAAGCAGATCAAGCGTTTTTTTCCGCTCATTTGAGCCACGCGAAACCATGGCGGTCTTCGAAATGCCAATTCCCTCAAAAATATCGTTCGCGCACGTTACGGGAGTTGCTCCATTTTTTATCAAAAAATTCGTCCCGGCGCTCTTCGGAGAAAAAATAGATCCGGGAACAGCGAAAACTTCCCTGTTCTCCGAAAGCGCGCATTCCGCCGTTACTAACGCTCCACTCTTTTCGGCAGCTTCCACAACCACAACCCCGTTACACATACCGGCAATTATTCTGTTCCGCTCCGGAAACCTGAACTTATCCGGCTTTATCCCCGGAGGATATTCTGAAATCAAACACCCGTTTTTTCTGATCGATTCCAGAAGCAGGCGATTGGACGCTGGATACGCTATGTCCACTCCGCAGCCGAGCACGGCAATAGTGAACCCGTTTAATTCAAGGGCGCCCCTGTGGGCAGCTGAATCGATCCCCGCAGCCGCCCCGCTAACTACACAAACGCCCGCAGCTGAAAGCTCCCGTCCCAGTTTTTTCGCGACTTCAACCCCGTAGGGAGTAGGATTCCTTGAACCAACAATGGCGATAAATACGCTATCCGGAGGTGGCAGGTTGCCTTTGATAAACAGCGCCAGCGGCGGGTCGGCAATCTCTTTAAGAAGCCATGGGTAGGAATCCTCGCCGCTAACCACAACCCCGATACGTCTTGATGCAAGCGTTTTCAGAGAATGACCTCGGCGGTATCCTCTCGCGAGAGCGGACCACCGGGTCCAAGCGCGGTGTAATTCAACCTGAAAAGAGCCTTTGGACATCGCCTCCAGGACTCCAGAAGGGGAACCAAAAATCGAGAGAAGGTTTAAAGCGCATTTCCGGGTCATTCCGGGGAGAGAAATGATAAAAATAAGTTCGTCTTTCTCTTTAGGGAACGTCTTCTGAATCACGTCAACCCGCCATCAGAAGGCATGTCCATCATCTCTGTCAAGAAATCTATATTGCACTGCTTCCGCAAGGTGCTCGATTTCTATTATTTCAGAGCCGGCAAGGTCCGCGATTGTCCTTGCCACTTTCAGAATCTTGTGGTATGAACGCGCGGAAAAGCCAAGCTTATCGAAAGCATCCGCGAGAAAACTCTCACCGCTCGATGAAACCGTACAATACCTGTCAACCATTTTTCCGCTCATTTTTGCGTTACAGTAAATCGGTTCCGAAGAGAGTCTCTCCCTCTGGATCGCTCTCGCTTTGGAAACACGTTTTCTGATTTTAGAAGAAGGTTCCGAGGGGCTTTTTCTCCGGAGGTATTCCTTTCTCAGGCGTGGAACCCCCACATGCATATCAATCCTGTCAAAAAGGGGACCGGATAATATGGACCTGTATTTTTGAATCGCATGAAGAGCGCATGAACAATCTTTGAGCACATCCCCGAGGTAACCACATGGACAGGGATTCATTGAGGCAACGAGACTGAATGACGCTGGAAACGTGACGGAAATCATCGAGCGGACAATAGTCACGGAGCCACTTTCCAGGGGAGCTCTTAAACTTTCCAGCGCGTTTCTGTTAAACAGCGTTATTTCGTCAAGATAAAGAACCCCGCAATGCGCCAGGCTTACTTCTCCAGGGCGCGGAAGAGGCTGTCCTCCCCCAGTTAACCCCACCGCTGTTGTGGAACAACCCGGGGACCGGAACGGTCTTTCCGTGACGAGAGCCTCACCGGGAGGAATGAGACCAGCAGCGCTGTGGATCCTGGTGACCTCAAGAGATTCTTCAAGGGTAAGCGGTGGAAGTATTGAAGGCAGCCTTGACGCAAGCATTGTTTTGCCAGAGCCAGGCGGCCCGATCAATAGCAAATTATGCCCACCCGCGGCTGCCACTTCGATGGCGCGTTTAGCGTGCTCCTGGCCTTTAATCTCCGCAAAATCAGGTCCGATACGCTTATCCGTATTCAATATCGAGTCTGCGTCAACTTTTACACGAGGAAGAGGCGCTGAACCACGAAGGAAACCCACTGCGTCACAAAGAGATGAAACCCCGTATACTTCCAGGTCCGGAACTATTGCCGCTTCCCTGGCGTTTCCCTCGGGCAGGATTATGAAACTTTTGCCCGCTTCACGGGCACCCAAAGCAATCGAGATCGCTCCATGGACCTCCCGTACTCCGCCATCAAGAGATAATTCCCCGGCCACAATAAAGGAACGCGGCTTTGAATAATCCAGCTGTCCGGACGCTTCCAGTATGGCAAGCGCTATCGGGAAATCGAATGAAGCGCCCTCTTTTCTCAAATCCCCGGGGGCGAGATTTACGTGGATCCTTTTGTTCGGGAATTCAAACCCAGAGTTCTTGATAGCGGATTTCACCCGTATGCGAGATTCTCGAACGCACGCATCCGGAAGACCCACGATCTCAAATGAGGGTATTCCATTCATCACGTCAACCTCTACCCTGACAATTTGAGATTCAAGTCCCACTAACGTGGCTCCATCACAAGAAGCAAGCATTACTCCTCCTGATAACCAATGCAAGCAAAATTATAAGCAATTCAAGCGAAATTTACAAGCGCGGCGCATTGCGGGGATACTCAAATGAGCCTACGAACATGACTGTTCATATGTGGTGTTAATGAATCCGAGCCAGCATCGTGGTTAACGTAGTTAAACTGGGCGACATCATGATCAGCCACGGCGTAACAAAACACACAGCCGTGCGGACAGGTATCGTATTCTCCTATGTCGCGACTCTCATAGCAACCACACCCCTGCCTGTGCGGCCTTCTCGCGGCTTTTACCATTTTTCCGGCAACAGATGAAATTCTTTCCGCGTCAACGCAGGAAGAACTCTTGAGCCGTCCTGTAACATACTGCCCCTGGCCGCAAACCGTCATCATCATACCCTTTTGCCTTGCGATCGCTTCGAGCTCGAGAAGAAGGCTTATTTTTTCTTTATATGGGGGATCGGACCATGAAATTTGCTCTTTTCCAGCCGCTTTCCTTAGATTTCTGACCGTTTTCTTATACATGTTCGCCCACGAAACCACGACTTCATCGGTATAACCCTCAAGCATCCGTGCTATCTGAGAGAACCTGTCTAGGTGATATGAAGGCGGAGTCAACGACGTAAGGATTATCGTGTCGTAACGCCATACGGCAACTTTTGGACCGAAAGTTTCCGCCAGATATCTCATATGCTCAACACAGGTCTCAAGCGGAATAGCTCTTTTCTCGAGTATTTGAGGATAACAGGTGATGCTATACTGCACGATAAAAGGGATTTTATAGCTTGCGACTTCTTCAAGCGCCTCAATAAATGGTCCGAGATTCCTGGTCCAGAAAACAAAG
Source organism: Candidatus Geohydrothermomicrobium daggyaiense (assembly GCA_015711695.1). GTDB lineage: Bacteria > Actinomycetota > Geothermincolia > Fen-727 > JACVIW01 > Geohydrothermomicrobium > Geohydrothermomicrobium daggyaiense. Next base: position 3,026 of record JACVIW010000097.1, on the reverse strand, counting down.
GCAGTGACGTCTCTCCTATCGAGTGAAACCCTGTAATAGCGACCGCTGTAAGGATTTTTGACAAGGCAGTAACCTGCTCTTAATCTATTAATGAACCATTTAGCATAATATGCGGGTATATCGGTACGGTAGCTCGCTGACACAATCATGCTCTCTGGATTAGGCGCTCCCTTTATACAATTTTTTATGGACCGGTGGATCCAAGACCACGTCAAAAAACGCTCAAGGGAAAGGATACATTGAGAATACTGATTTTCTAATTTTTAGTTATCCATCACGGCATTTACGCTGTCAGAACGCGTTTTCTATATGCTCGATTCTCAGAACATTTCCACTTCTGTCAAGACTAACGCATATGACATCGAACCGAATCTCTCCCCGGAAACCGGCGACAGATAAGTACTCTGCCGCGAGATTCCTGAGCCGTGAGGCTTTCCTATTTGTAACCGATTCGATCGCTTCGCCGTATGAATGTCCTGTTCTCGTCTTGACCTCAATAAACGCGGTGGTATTCCCCTTTTCAGCAACGACATCTATTTCACCCGTCTTCGTGCGAAACGAGCGCGTTCTTATCCTGTAGCCATTTTTTTCAAGAAACGCGCAGGCGACATCCTCTCCGAGATTTCCAGTTGACTTCTTGTTGGAGGTCAAGAGAGATCATTCCCCCTTGATTGCGGATTCTGTTCCTTCAACGGGCACGCCACGAAACCTCTTCCGGTGAATCTTGCTCGGGCCATAAATTGAAAGGGCATGTATATGCTCCTCAGTGGCGTATCCTTTGTTTTTATGGAAATTGTAATAAGGGATACGGTTGTGCAAGCCTGACATAACTCTGTCTCTCTCAACCTTAGCAACGACACTGGCAGCTGCGACGCATTGGAATGTTGAATCAGCATGGGGTATCGAATAAGAGGGAAGCCGAATCCCGGGTAGAGAGAAGTGATCGCATATGACACAGTGGCATTGATCGCTCACCGCCTCCGCTACATCCTTAAGCGCTTTGCGATTCATTAACTGTATCCCCCATCTATCTATCAAAGCGGGATCAATGAAACAAACGGAGACGCAAAGCGCTGACTCCATAATTCTTTCGTATAACTCCTCGCGCTTATCCGGAGTCAAAACCTTGGAGTCAGCGATATCGTCAATAACGGCATCAGGTTTCAGGACAACGGCGGCGGCGGTAAGCGGACCAGCTATCGCGCCCCTTCCCGCTTCATCCACCCCGGCAAGCAATCTTACGCCACCCCTCCTGAAAATCTCCTCATTGGCTACAAGGGAACCTTTTCTTTTGAAATATCCGTAAGCCATTGACCGAACAGTCTTTCTCGGATCACGCGAGAGGACACTTAAAAGTTCTGGGTCTGGTTTATCCAATGAAGCGAGAATTCGCCTTATTTCATTTACCGAGTATCCAAGCGCGGTAGGTTCCCCGTTGAGGTTTGTATCAAAGATACCCTCAAATTTCCCTATCTTAGAATCTTCCATCGACCTGGAGGCCACAATATCAAAAAGACTCTACCGATCACACTTCTTAGCGGCACCATACCCCAGACGCGGCTGTCCCTGGAGTTTGGCCTGTTATCACCCATGCAAAAGAGCATCCCTTCTGGAACCGTAACGGGACCGAAATCGCACCCATCCCTGATTATGCCTTTTTCTGGCTTGCGCCTGCCATTTATATATATCAAACCCTTTCTTATTTCAATTGTTTCGCCCCCAGTTGCAATCACCCTCTTCACATAAACGCTCGTGCCCCGGTGGGTAAGCTTCAGAGTTTCTCCAAGCTGCTCAAAAGGCCAGTACAACTTATTCTTCGTATTCATCGACTCAGGTTCCGAAGGAGGATATCTGAACACCACTATGTCCCCGTATCTTGGAGATCTGAAATAGAAACTGATTTTCTCGACCATTATCCGGTCACCTATGTTAAGAGTTGGGACCATGGAGGAAGAAGGAATCATAAATGCCTTCATAACGAAAGATTGAACCAAGATTGCTAAAGCGAAGGCTAAAGCTACCGTGAAAGCGAGATCGCGCAAAAATTTTTTTAAACCTGAGATCTCTCTTCCGTTTCTGGCGCCGAGATGTGCAACCTCCTGGCTTTCCAGTTTATCGTCAACCGCCTTACGGTTTTGCTCCTCGAAAGAAACCCTGGATTCACCATCGGTTGATTCATCAATGTTTTCGACATCTTTATCCCCTAAAAATATCGGAAAGCTTTCTCTTACGAAATTTTTAACTTCTTCCGAAGGTTCTCGCTCTTCGTAATCAGGATTGTCTTTATCTCTCATTTCACGAAGTTTATCTTCTGCACGACCCGCCCCGTACAGGTTTTACCATATTCTAAAATAACTGTACGCCGATTGGAGATGGTCGCGGACAGGAAATACGAAAATTACACGTTTCCACGCGCAAAAAAAAATGATCTCACAAAACAGGCATCGCGTGCCCGCATGCAATGACAACCCGCAGGACTTCGTGGTAAGAATATCGCGGATGAACACGGCGGCATAATGACAGGGCACGCGATTGGGCTAATTATTGAACTTTATCCTGCTTTTTCTTCTTCACCCTTGCCGCTTTTCCAACTTTGTCGCGAATGTAATATAGTTTCGCTCTTCTGACCTCACCCTCGGAAATCACTTTGATCTCTTTGATTATCGGAGAATGAAGCGGAAATGTCCTTTCGACTCCCACGCCGAAAGAAACCTTTCTTACCGTGAAAGTCTCGCGCGCTCCGCTTCCCTGCCTGCGGATCACAAGACCCTGAAATGACTGTGTCCTTGTGCGCACGGTTTTTTTGTCGCCAGTGCCACTTGTCTCCTTAATCTCGATCGTCACTTTCACTGTATCGCCTGGCGAAAATTCCGGAATATCATCGCGCACCTGTTCGCGTTCTATAATGTCTATCTCGTTCATAACTTCCTCCAAAACGCTCGCAATATAATAGCACATTCACGGATAGTTTGAAATTTCCCAGACGAACCCCTTTCACAGGATACCAGCCACATATACGTTATGAT
>JACVIW010000096.1 GCA_015711695.1 Candidatus Geohydrothermomicrobium daggyaiense | reverse complement strand
CCATAGTGTCCCAATTAACTTCTTTTTCGAAATCCATCTGTGTGAAAACCTCGAGATAGACTTGAAGGCCCTCTTTGTGCTCAGAAGTGATCGGCGAAAGAGACATACCGCAATTTCCGCCGATGAATGTTGTTATCCCCTGCATAACAAGGGGGGTAAGAATATCGGGATGGTCACTTCGGAAATAAGCGAGATCTGCATGGGAATGTACATCAATGAATCCGGGGCACACAACGTAACCGCTGACGTCTAACCTTTTGTCGCTCTCAACATCTTTTAAATCCCCAATCTTTGCTATTGCGTTGCCCTTAATTCCTATGTCCGCTTCATAAGGTTTTCCTCCCGAACCATCAACAACCCTGGCATTCTCAAGTATCAAGTCAAACATTGTTCACCCCTTTTGAATCCTTTCAAACCCGGAAATTCATAAAAGAACAGAGCTCCGGTTTTTAGATAAATAATCACCATTCCATCACAAATTGCGTTTTATACATAAAGAAGCAATTTTGCTTAGTAGATTATAAGTAAAGTATAAGTGAAGATAACCCGACAAATTGATCATCCTGTGAGAACACCGGCCCGGTTTCGGGTAACACATATTGAAAATTAGTCGCCTGTACAGTTTTAGTCGCCTGTACAGTTCACACCAGTCCAAAAAAGTCAAAACTTTGCTTTTTCTGGTATCGAAAAGACATTTTCTTTAAAAATATTTATCCGGAATCATAGACGAATCAGAAAATCTATACTAATATTCGCAATCAAAGGTGAAGAGCGGTGCCAGTAAAAGATAAAGCAACAAGATGTCAATACTGTGGTAATCCTACCCCCGAAGACAGCTGGTTTTGCCCTGCGTGTAATTCACCCTTAGACAGAGAATACGATATCCTGGAAGAGGAACCCCCCATCAGTGAAGCAGCGGACACTCCAAGAAAATATTCCGAACGGAATCAGCAGAAAGATACTACCTTTATGCATGAGAAAAACGTAAATTCTCTGCCGGGACACGAGTATTTTGCCAAATCATGGATAATAAGAATCATTATCAGCGTAATAATTATCGCACTTCTGATTGGCGCAATCCTGATAATTTCACATGTAAGGAAAACATCTTATCCGAAAAAAGGAGGTTCGTGGTTCATACCAGTAGTTACCTTCTCAGCCCAAGAAAAGCGGGAAAATCAAGCCTGTGGGTACACCCTTTCCTTTTGCCAGAAACTATATTGTGCAATCATAACCGAAATTCACGCATCCTTTTTCCAGCATGACCAGGTCGCGATGAACAATTTGCCCGTTGATGTAAAGTATTCGCAATCTTAAAAAGCCAGGGGTTCTTCAGGTATAATAACGAACCGTTCGTCAATTATCTTCAGTCCTGGACACAGAGGGAATTTTCATGAGAGAAAATGAAAAGAGAACTTCGGAAAGAACCTGCATAGTTTGCGGGCATCAGCTGGGGCCGTATATGAAAATATGCGAAAGGTGCGGTTCTATACAAAGGCCCTTCAAAACCCCGCAGCGAAAGTTCCCAAAAGAAAAATTCTCTACGTGTGAAAGGTGTGGTAAACAGATTACCGCGGATAAGAAATTATGCGACGAATGTAAATCTCTTATCAGGAAAAAGGAAAAAAAGCAGGGCTTTTTTTCGAGATTACGTCAGAGACTCTCGTTGTTTGTTCAAAACATAATCAAAATCTTTAAAAGAATCAGGGAGCGGCGCTTGAGTTAATCTCAGGCTACTTCTTTCAAACGCTCACCAGATTAATACCCCGATCGAAAGCAGGGCAATAACTAAAGCGATAATGACCGTTCCGTAAGCGATATCCCCGGTGAATTGCCGCGCAATTATGTAGGCAGCAAAGCCTTGGATATCCAGCGGAAGAGTGACGAGGCGATCAACGACGGCCCTTTTACGCTTTCGATATCGCGAACGAATATCGACAACCCAGTCGCTTATATACTGACCGAAACTCTTGGCCAAAGGCCAATATTTCGCCCGAAGCTCAGCGTGACGTTTTGATCCAGCAAGGCAAAGCCTCAAAAATCCAATCTCTATTTTCGAATAGTAGTAGTCAATACCGAAAGTCTCAGGAAGTCTGATCCGAAACAAGTCCCATTTTGCCGCAATTAAGAAGAAAGCCACCCCGATGCCAAGTGAGGGCAAGATGCCTTTAACATTGGAGAGAGTAAAAATATGCTCAGAAGCTATGTGATGGACCATATGCGAATCAAAATTACCGAAAGAACTCAGCAAAGGTGCAACTATTTTCGATAACACAAGCCCGGGGAATAAACCGAAAGCAAAAATGCCGCACGCAAAGGCTGCCATCCCGATTCTCATCACAAGGGGCACTTCGCTTACGTGTTTTTCGAGGGAGTCAGCTGTCCCCTGCTTCTCATTGAAGGAATGCGCTTTGACCGCCGCTCCAGAAAACGATAGCCCGCTTCCGGGACCAGGATTCGAAAGATTTGATGAGTCCGCCTCCAGAGAGTCGTGAAACTCGGATTTGCTACCCCTGTAATGCCCAAAGAATGTAAGTACTATAAGTTTTGCAATATAGCAGATGGTGCCACCCGCCGTAATTATGAATATCACTTCCACAGCCTTTATGAGAGGGCCCCCCACATTCGCTGCCTCAACAATTGCGTGATGAAGAAGAGTTTTGCTGGCAAAACCGTTAAAAAGAGGTATTCCCATTATGCCTAAACCCGCAACACAGCATAAAAACGTTGTAACTGGCATTTTTTTCCAGAGCCCACCCAGTTCCGTTAGCTGGAGCGAGTGGGTGCTGTAATAAACAGCCCCAACACCAAGGAACAGGAGAGCTTTGAACATCGCGTGATTGATTATGTGATAAACACCTCCGGCAAGCCCTATTGCTCCCTCGTGACCCAGAAAGGCCGCAGCCCCAAGTCCCATAAGAATGTACCCCATCTGACTTATGCTCGAGAAAGCAAGCAGGCGCTTTATGTTGGTCTGAACAATTGCGAGCACCATCCCCCCCACCATTGTCACGGCAGCGAGAACAATTAGCGCCCAACCAATAACGCGAAGGTTTCCCATGTTTACTGAGGCATGCACCGAGGGAAAATGTTCAGCCACTGCTGAAGAAGCAAGAGCACCTTCCATTGCAGGCGTAGCTGGACTCCCATGCAGCGAGCCGATGAGCCGTATAATGCCGAAAGCACCTGCTTTTATCATAACGCCGGAAAGCAGGGCGCTCGCCGGAGATGGCGCTGCGGGGTGAGCAAGGGGAAGCCATACATGGAGCGGAATCATGCCCGCCTTAATCCCGAAACCAACCATCATGAAAGACGCCGCTATAAAACAAGCGGACGTGAGAAGATAAGAGCTTTTTTCATCTGGAACAAAAGCTATTTCGTTAGCGTACGCGAAGTAGAGGACGATGCCAGCAAGTAAGCTCAGCCCTCCGTATACTGTCATGAATATATATTTCACACCAGCTTTTCTCGCCTCATAAGTCTGGCTATGCACCACGAGAACATAAGCGAGCATGCCCATCAGTTCGAAAAACACAAAAAGGACAAAGAAATTCGAGGCAAGAAATATGCCAAGAGTCGCTGCTTCAGTGAGCAAAGAAAAAGTATGGTATCTTGTCCTCCTTTCCTCGTGCTGGATATACCCCCAGGCGTATATCGTTGAAAAAAGCCAGGCACCAGAAGCCACCAGAGCAAAGAGCAGGCCGAGACGATCAGCAGCGAGTACAAACTCTCCAAAAAAAAGAGGCAGTTTCGTTTGAAGAATCTTACCGTGAGAAAAAACAGAGTAAAACATGGTCAGGCAGCAGGCGAAAGAGGCGGCTGAAAAAACGATAGCGAGGATATTTCTTGTTTTTTCGCTCCTGTCGCCAACGATAAAAACCAGGAGGGCCCCAATAATTGGCATAAGCATCGCGATACCTGGCAACGATGACGACACCGCTTTTATCACGTTTGTTCCGTGATGAACAACATAAAAACTCACAGAGGTATCACCTTCATCACAATTTTAATCAGTGAATACGGCAAACCGGGAACTGTCACAAAAACACCAAGGACCAGCACAAAAACCACACAGCTGAGCGTGGAAAACAGCATGCTTAAAGGTGCCTCGTGGCTTATCAACTTTTTCACAGTCACTTTCTTGAAAAATGCCGAATATATTATGGGAAGAAAATAAACAGCATTAAGCAGCGAGCTTATGAGTAATACAGGTATGAAATACCCTCTGTGCGCTTCCACTGATCCCAATGCTAACAACCACTTCGAAATGAACCCGCAGGTAACCGGAGTCCCCATCATGCCAAGAGCCGCAATCGAAAACGCTATCATCGTAAGGGGAATTTTAGCGCCAGCACCATCCATTTCTCTGACATCTTTTGTACCAAGCTCGTGCATGATTATGCCTGAGCAAAGAAATAATGTTCCTTTCATGAACGCATGATGCGCAATGTGAAGCAGCGCGCCAGTCGCTCCACTTTTCGATAACAGGAACAAGCCTAATATGATATAGGAGACCTGCCCAACACTGGAATAAGCAAGCCTTCTTTTCAGGTCCGTCTGTGTAATGGCGAAGATTGAAGCGACTATTATCGTTATGCTCGCCACATAGAGCATCGGAAGAGAAACGCCAAGCTTTCTCAACAATTCCACACCGAAGACATCATAAACCAACCTCAGGATTCCGAACACACCCACTTTCAATATCACGCCAGAAAGAAGAGCGCTCGCAGGTGCCGGCGCAGCCGGGTGAGCATCTGGAACCCATCCGTGGAGTGGCATTATACATGCCTTTACGCCGAAACCGAGCATATAGATAGAGAATATTATTTTGAGCACGCCAGCGCTTATACCGGCTCCACCAACTGCCGGCCGGCCGGTAAAAGCGAGAGTCCCGCTGTAGTAAAACTGCATTGTCAGCGCAGCAAGAATAATTGCTCCCGCTGTAATGGAGTATACGAGATACTTCAATCCCGCCCTGCGGGCAATATCCGTCTCGTCATGGATTATCAGAGGATAAGTGAAAAGGCTCATTAACTCGTAGAAAATAAACAGGGTAAACATGTTCGCCGATAACGCTACTCCAAGACAGAAAGAAAGGTTAAGCGACAGAAAACAGTAATAGCGAGTTTCTCTGGTTGATATGTAACCAAGTGAATAGAAACTGGCGATAACCCAGAGCACCGAAAGGAGTAAAGCGAAATAAAACCCAAGCGTATCAACCCTGAAACCGAGGCTTATCCTGGGTGCAATATCCAAGATTGCCTGGGTGGAGATTATCCCTTTCATCGCTCTGGGGTAGAGCAAAAGGATGAGTAAAAAAGTCAAAACGCTGCTTCCAACATAAACAAACCTCGCAAGCGAGGGGCGCCTGTTCCTCCAAAGAAGCGCGCCCGCAAGCGAAAGCCAGGGCATGAAAATTATGAAAATTGGCAAAATTGACTTTATCTCTCCGCCCAAAAGACCTCCCCTTTTAATTTTCTGTAGACAGACATGCTACTTTGAACTTTCCTTGTCTCACCCGTTCATTTGACCGGTAAGCCACCAACAAACCTGGTTATTGCTGATATTACCAAAGAGGAATAAATCCCCAGCACGAGCGTGCCTAATGACAATAGCGCCGCAGGTAAGTACATAGTAGGTGGGACCTCGTCGATCTTTTGAGTCCTTAACCTGGGACCTGTAAAGAACATATAATACACGACCCTGAAACAGTAAATCGCTGAAAGAAGACTGCCAATTAAGACCATTGCAGCAAAAACATATCTTCCTTTTTGAAAACATCCCCAAAGAAGATACCATTTCGCCATGAATCCCGCCGTAGGAGGCAGACCAACAATCGAAAGCGAGGCTATTGCAAAAGCGCCAGCTGTCACAGGCATTGTCCTCCCTATACCCCTGAGCTCCCTTATCCTTTTCATGTTGTGCTTGTAAATAAGGGAACCAGCCACTAGGAAGAAGCATGCTTTACCCATTGCGTGCGCAATAATATTGAATAGCCCGCCAGTCATAGCCCTCGGAGATAGCATACAGATTCCAAGCAATATGTAGCCAACATGAGCTACTGAAGAATATGCGATCATAACCTTTAGTTCTCTCTGGATTATCGCCATTGCCGAGCCAATCACCACGGAAAAAGCAGCAGCCCACGACAAAACACCGCATAAGTTCTTCCAGAGAATTGAATTTGATGAGAACGCGGGACCGTATATTGTGAACACGACCCTAAAAATACCCAGAACTCCCATTTTGATAACCAGAGCGGAAAGAATGGCACTGATGGGCGAGGGAGCTATTGAGTGAGCATCAGGGAGCCACATATGTACGGGAAAAACCGCCGCTTTAACCGCAAAAGCCCCGATAAAAAGGGCAAACGCGGTATTTACAACCACGCCGTAAGGAGTTTGACCAAGTCGCTTTGAGATATCAAGCATGTTGAGACTACCGATCACGCTGTATAATAGAGCTATAGAGAATAAGACGGTTATGCTCGAGACTGCACCCATCAACAGATACTTGAAAGCGGCTCTGAGAGCCTTTCTTTCCCCACTTATAGCCACGAGCGCATATGAAGTTATTGAAAATATTTCCATGAACACAAACAGATTAAAAAGGTCTCCGGTGATCGAAAAGCCGAGCATCGCTGCGAATAAAAGGAGGAACAGGGTATAATAGTAAGGTATTTTCGTCTCTTCAATCTCGTGTATTATGTACCGCCATGAATAAAACAGGATCAACAGACCAGCGCTCGAAATGATAACGGCCATAAGCAGGCCCATAAAATCGATCCGGATATGTATGCCCCATGGAGGAGCCCAGCCGCCAACCTCATAACCGATAGCGCCGGTAGCGGAGATTTTTGGCACAAGAGCCCAGGTAATAATAGCGGTCGCGGAAACGCCCGCAAGAGACCACGGAAAGCATGCCTCACGTTTCCACATCCCCCATATGGGGCACAAAGCAGCAAATAATAGCGGTATCGCTGTTAGTAGGATTGGGAAACCCGAGACGCTCAAATCTCTTCCCTTCCAGTTATCTTTGACGCATCGAGCGTCCCGAACTTCTCATGTATCTTGATACATAAAGCTAGAGCAACAGCCGTGGTGCTTACCGCTACAACGATCCCGGTAAGTATAAGAGCCTGGGGAATAGGATTCACCATCTCTGAGGCTTTCACCCCTTTCTCAACGATTGGTGCGTGTCCTCCTTTAACCATGCCGGTAGAAACAATGAAAAGGAATACGGCAGTTTCCATTATGTTCAAACCCATCAATTTCTTGATAAGGTTAGGCTTGATCGCAACAGTGTAAAGACCCATGAGGAAAAGGAGAACTGAAACAGCATAATTAAGGTTGTGAAAGATTCGGGGGAAGTTCATACTCATCCTCCCTTATCATCGAAAAAACGATGGAGGTGAAGATTATACCTCCTGCGACCCCTATTCCGACCTCGATAAACGAAAGCATGAAAAAGCGCACAGTGTGAGCCATACGTGAAGAAAGCCCGGGAAGAATGAACGTGAGAAAATTTACGCCAAAGAGCATGCCCAAAAAACCCATCGATAGAAAAGCTAGAACCGCGATGCTCTCAAGAGGAATACGAAAACCAACCGGTATTCGATCAGTAGACCTTGGGAGCCCAAAGGCAAGGGTAAAAATTATGATACTTGCTCCAACGATAGCGCCCCCCTGAAATCCACCACCGGGAGAATCCTCACCATGGAGCATCACATAAACCGCGAAAAAAAGTATTATCGGGACAAGAAACTTCACAACCGTATTTACAATAACGCTCGTTGGTCTCCCCGCGGCATCAACACCCGAACGGCTGAGTCTTCTTCTCTCTCTGCCCAGAAGAGCGATAACCGCGCAAAGGGCGCTGAATATGACAGAAACCTCCCCTTCGGTGTCATATCCTCTGTAATTTAGTATTACCCCTGTGATTATGTTCTTGGCGCCAGCTTCCTCTTCACCTTTCTCTAGATACCTCGGAATGACATGGGTTTTGTCGGGGCTGTCTTTAGACCCGAAAAGTGGCATCTCACCCACGGTGAAAAGCAGGAGCCCGCCTAATACAGCAAGCGAACAAATCACAATAAGTTTCTTCCACTTCATGATTTAGGAACTGTCCTCTTTTCTGATCGTTTTATATACAGCCACGATGAATAAAACTGTTGTCACGCCAGCGCCCACAGCAGCCTCGGTAAGCGCGAGATCGGGAGCGCGAAGTTCCGTCCAGAGGATTGCCATCATTAGACTGTAAGCACTGAAAACTACAGCCGCAGCAAGGAGGTCTTTTAGCA
>JACVIW010000095.1 GCA_015711695.1 Candidatus Geohydrothermomicrobium daggyaiense | reverse complement strand
TGATTCCCGCGCGGATGAGCAGGCGAAAAGAATGATACGAAAGTTTGGGGGGACACGTGTAATGCTTGCGCTTGCGGGTGCCCTTCCCTCAGGTAAGGACATTGTCTGTAAGGTTCAGTGGCTAAAAGAGAATGAACCTGAGATTTTCTCAACGGCGAAATATATCCTCGATGCCACAGCATGGCTTGTCTTTCGCGCGACGGGGAATTTCGTGATTGACGATACAGCCGCGTCCGGGACCGGTGTATTTCATATCAAAAGCCGCAGGTGGTCGCCTTTTCTTACCAGGATAGCGTCGTTTCCGGTTGAGAAATTCCCCCCGGTGCAAAGATGCACGCAGGTGGTCGGGTATTTGAAAAGGGACGCTGCTGAAGGGATGGGAATCCGCCCAGGTGTTCCGGTGATCGCGGGCATGTCAGACATTCCTTCCGCGGCTACAGGGTCAGGGGCGCTCGGTGAAAGCGACGCGCACTTCTATCTGGGGACATCCAGCTGGCTTTGCATATCTTCATCGCGGCCTGTCAATATCGGAAGATGCGGTATGGTCTCGATCGCTTCACCTGACCCTGCAATGTTTATGGTTTTGGGTGAATCCGAAACTGCCGGCTTGTGCCTTGATTGGTTCTTACGGAAAATAGCACCGTGGTTAAGCGAGGCGTCTGGATCGCCTTCAGATATCTATAGAAACATCGACCGGATGATCGAAGATGTCGAACCTGGGGCAGGAGGCTTAATTTTCACACCGTGGCTTTTCGGGGAAAGGTCCCCGGTGACCGACGCTTCGGTGCGTGCCTCATTTTTTAACCTATCCTTCGACCACACAATCGCCCATATGCTCCGCGCGGTTTATGAGGGTGTCGCATTTAACTTAAGATGGATGATTGAATCCGCTGAGGGAAAGGGATTTAAAATAAAGGAATTAAGAGCCATCGGCGGAGGTGCGACAAGCGAGGTGTGGTTGAGGATAATCGCGGATGTGACAAAGAAGAGAATACAGGCGGTATCTAATCCACAGAATGCTGGAGCGGTTGGAGTTGCTCTCGCAGCGGCAGCCGGACTTGGGTTGTTTCCGGATTATTCGAGAATAAAGGATGCGGTAAGGCTGAGTTATTCCATAGAGCCGGATAACTCGTTGTTTTCACTTTATGATAATCTTTATGAATGTTTCAAAATGATATACCCGGCTCTTTCAAAGGTTTCAAGCAGACTGGACTCGGGGATGTTTCGAATAGAACGGTCTACCGGATGAAGGTAATAGCCTGCGCGACCGTAGCTGAGGAACTGCTATATATGGGTTTTCCCGAGAAGAACATGAAAGTCCTCGATTTTGCCCTGCACGCGGAACCATCAAAACTTCGCGAGAGGCTGCAAGCGGAAATAGACGGCGTAGAAGGCGATTGCGATATACTTCTCGGTTACGGCAAATGCTCAAACGCGCTCGAAGGGATAAAATCTGGCAATCACAGGTTGGTCATTCCACGGGTTGAGGATTGCATAGCTATATTTCTTGGGTCCGACGATGAGTATTTGAGAGTTCAGCGTGAAGAACCGGGTACATATTACCTCACAAAAGGATGGGTGATAGCTCAAAAAAACGCGCTCGAGGAATACAAAAAACTTGTGGAAAAATATGGCGAATACCGAGCGAAAAGGGTTGTCAGCGCTATGTTTGCCAATTATAAAAGGATCGTGCTGATAAATACTGGCAACTACGAGCTCGATGATTTCAGGCGATTTGCCTCAGATATGGCGCGTTTTCTCGGACTTACCCTTGAGGAGAAAGCCGGGTCGAGGCGCCTCCTTGAGAAAATGATAAAAGGTCAGTGGGACAGAGAATTTGTGGTGGTAGAAAAAAACTCCTCGGTGAGTTTCAATTGACATCGCTTAAGGAGTGTGTAGGGAGCGCTTAGAAAGTTCTGTGTTTCTTACATTTTTTACATTTTTGACCCTTCGGTTGGTTATTCATAATCGGGGGAAGTCTGGTCGGGAGATGGGAGGTCAAAGGTGGACCAAAAATTGAGAAGAGTAATCGAGGCGCTTGAATTGAGAGTGCCTGACCGCGTGCCGGTTATGGACGTGATGGAGGAATACTCAAATATCTATGAAATTCTGGGGAAGAAACCGCTCCCCCTGTGCCCGCTTTTTTCTAACAATTTCACCAGAAAGGTGGTCAATCGAAGCGCTAACCTGTTAAACAGGTTGGGTATTATCAACAGGGAAATGGATCATTTCTCGTACGACAGGACGGCCGCTTCCGTCAAGATGGGCTATGACGCGACGTGGGTTATGCACGTGCCGATATGGAAGTTCTCGGATTCCGGGAGAGCAACTGACATATACGGTCGGTATTATGAAGTGGTTTTTGACAAAAAAGGGAATCTGAGTACTCCCATGTATAAAGGTGGATTGATAAAGAGCCCTGATGACTGGAAGGCATGGGGAAAAAAGACCTTTTCAGGTTTACTGAAAGAACCAACAGGGCATTTAAGAGCATCCAGAGGGATTTCGGTGACAAAATTTTTGTGTTTGCTGGTTTCCTGTATGGGCCTTTCGAAAACACCTGGCAGCCGCTCGGATTTGAGAGGTTCGCTGTTGCCCTCAGAAAGGAAAGAGACTTCCTAGAAAGGATGATAAAGTTCTACGAGGACCATTTCTGTATGATGCTCGAGGCATGGGCTGATGCCGGGGTGCCTGGGGCAATATATACTGACGACCAGGCTTTTCGCTCTGGAACCTTGATCAGCCCGGAGATTCACAGGGAACTCTATACCGAGTCTTTCCAGCGTATAACCCGGACCGCACATGAACTTGGAATGAAAATTGTGGTGCATTCGTGCGGGCGAGTGTATCCACTGCTCGAATGGTTCGCTGAATGCGGTTTCGATGGCGTGCATGCGCTTGAGCCTACTGCGGGCATTGATCTGGGGAAAGTCAAAGAAATGATTGGCGACAGGCTGTGCCTTGTAGGGAATATCGACATCACTCACATTCTTGTTGATGCGACACGAGATGAGGTATTCGAGGCGGTGAGGGAGAGCATCAAGGTTGCCGGTGAAAGTGGTGGCTATATTCTCGCTCCAACAAACAGTCATGAGGATATTTCTGTTGAAAGGCTCAAATGGATGCTTGAGGCGGTAGAAGAATACGGTTATTACCCTCTGAAGGTTTAGTTGTTTCAGACCAGGTACTCTTTGCGGTACCGGTTTCCTTGATAGATGTCACTTTAGGGAGGCGTATGTTCAGGGGAGGTTGAAATGGAGAATCACGTGGAAAAAATAGCAAAGGCTATATCTGGCCTCGAACTCGAGGACATTTCTCAACTTGTCAGCAAGGCGCTTGATGCGGGCGTTGACCCTCATGAGATCCTGAGCGCCATGTCTTCAGGAATGACAAAAGTGGGGGAACTTTTCGAGAAAGGGGAATATTTCCTTGCTGACCTTGTTCTTGCCGGAGAAGTCATGAAAGAAGGACTTAAAGTATTAGAACCTTATTTAAAGCCCGAAAGCATCGGCGCTAAAGGTACTGTCGTGATCTGTACCGTCAAGGGCGATATTCATGACATCGGCAAGAATCTTGTCGGAACGATGCTTTCCAGCGCCGGTTTTAAGGTTGTTGATCTCGGCGTAAACGTTCATGAGGACAGGATTGTGGAGGCTGTACGCCAGCACGGGGCGAAGGGCGTTGGGCTCTCGGTGTTGCTTACCTCAATGGTTGAATCTATTGGTGATGTGGTAAAAGCTCTTGAGAGAGCCAATTTGAGAGATAGAGTAAAAATAGCTATTGGTGGAGCATGCACGACCGAAGAGCTGGTAAACCGGATGGGAGTTGACGCCCTGGGACGTGACGCTGTCGAAGCTGTAAAGATATTCGAGGGGTTCATGAGTTGATGACCGCTACGTTGCTTCTCGAATACTGATTGACTTACCTGAGGACGTCCTACCTATTCATAGAGCACATATATTAAAGCAATGAATTTATAGCTCTTGAACTGCCGGTCAGTTTTTTTAGCGGCTCAATTTTCATCGTTGCCATGCGTCTTGCCACGACCAGACATTATTGGGCCATCTTTCCTCCAGCAAACGCAACTGTTTAGCAACCCGAGTTGTTTGATACCGATTTCAATAATCTTATTGGTGCCCTCGCTTCCAGGATAAAGACTGGGATAGTGCTTACGAACATATGCTCCTCTTCCCTGAACGCTCACATTTCCCATATTCGTTATGAGTGAGGCAAGATGGGTGCAGCCATCGCTTGAACCAACGGTTTTTCTGACCGTTTCAGTAAAACCAGGCTTTATTTCCGCACCCATGAGTCTGGCAAGAGGTCGAATGCCTGTGCGGCATTCTTCCATGGGAATGACCGGCATCGAACCCCGGATTTCCTTTATCTTGCCGTCAAAGACTGAGACGACCATTTCTGCTTCGATTTTATGCAGTATTTCTGAAGAACGGTGGTCTGAAAGTTTTCCTTTTATAATGATGTCAGAATTGCCTGCTTCTTCAACCTCAATCTCTATGCTTCTCTTGAAAAGGCTCATAATGCTACCAACCTCATTAACATTTCTGTTGCTTTTGAGTTTCATCCAGAAATTTTATACAAATGTGTCTCTTGAGTGAAACTTCTTGCGGGGGTGCCATTGATAAGGGTGTGGATGTTAAAGAAATAACTTCGAAGCTAATAATTTCCAGGTAAAGCTTTTTTGTCCATTTTAATCTTTGAGAAAATACGAGTGGAATTCGTCAGGATTTTATGTATTTCTTAACTGCAGTATTCTTCTATTTGTGCTGGTAGAATACCGTTTGTTAGCATGCTTGACCGGGAATCCCGGGACATCGCGTTTGCCAGGAGGATTTTTAGACATAACGCTAATTGCCAGAGAAACTGGACAGGAGGAGAACAGATGGAAAATGTTAAGTTCGAAAGAGATGAAAACATTGAGATAATCACGCTGGATCGTCCGGATAAACTCAATGCGCTCAGTTATCAGATGGTAAAGGCGCTCGGGGATCGCTTCATCGATATTCAGTTCGATGACAATGTTCGTGCTGTTCTCGTTACCGCTAAGGGCGATGCTTTCTGCGCGGGCGCCGATCTTGGTGGCGCCGGCGGAAGGGAAGATGCCGCTACCCCGCCTGGCATGAGGATTTCCGCGAGAATGTATTCGCGTATGATAAAAGCGATGTGGGACCTTGAGAAGCCCATAGTGGGAGCGATTAACGGGGTGGCCGCGGGAGGTGGTTGCAATTTCGCGCTTTCGTGCGACCTGATTGTCGCTTCGGAGAAAGCTGAGTTTATCCAGGTTTTCACGAGGCGCGGACTGGTTGCTGATTGTGGCGGAACTTTTATTCTTCCAAGGCTCATTGGTCTTGCAAAAGCGAAAGAACTAATGTATTTTGCTGAGCCCCTGAAAGCAGATGAAGCCCTAAGACTTGGCGCGATCTACAGGGTTGTTCCTCATGAAAAACTTATGGATGAGGCGATGGATGTCGCGAGAAGGCTTGCACAGGGTCCCACTCGCGCGATAGGCATGATCAAAACCATGCTGAACCGTTCGTTTGAAACAGATCTCGAGGGCGCTCTTGACAGGGAGGGCACCTACCAGGGGATTGTCGTTGGCACATCTGACGTTTTTGAGGGAATCACGGCTTTTCTGGAAAAGAGGGAGCCACATTTCAGGGGAAAGTAATTAGCAAAAACAGTTGTTAATTGCTAGTTTTCAAGCTCTTGAAGGTCGATTCCTGATGGGCGAGGTAATAAGGGTAGAAAATATCAGCAAGACTTACCTGATGGGGGAAGTCCAGGTACCAGCCCTTCGCGGCATTTCTCTCACGGTTAACAACGGTGATTTCCTGATAATTACCGGTAGGAACGGCTCAGGGAAATCGACTTTTCTGCATCAACTAGGGCTTCTCGACCGTCCGGATAATGGGCGCATTTTCCTGGGCGGGAAGGATGTGACGGATATGAACGAGAAAGAAAGGGCCGAGATTCGCCTTCGCGACCTTGGATATATATTCCAGGAATTTGCGCTAATAAGCGAGCTCACGGCTCTCGAAAATGTGATGTTGCCTGCGATGATGCTCGACACCACGTCCGCCTGCAGGAATAGAGCGCTTCAGATATTAAGGATGCTCGAGATGGATCGCTTAAAAGACCACCTCCCTTCCCAACTTTCCGGCGGGGAGCAGCAGAAAGTTGCCGTGGCTCGTGCTCTTATAAATGACCCTTCGTTGATACTCGCAGATGAACCAACTGCTAATCTTGACAGCATATCTGCGGGCGAAGTTCTTGAAATCTTTCGCATGCTCAATTCTGAGGGGAATCATACAATCGTGATGGTGACGCACGAGCAGGAAGAAACTGTCTACGGAAACCGCGTCATCAGGCTTTCCGATGGTCGAATCATAAGCGAAACGGCAGGAAATCTGACGCCTTGAGATATCGGGGATAATATGCCTCGCTTCAGCAGGATAAAGATTGACAAAGATGATTTGAAAAGTGAGTTTAAGAAAGAGGTAAGGATCCCGTTCTTCCTTATCGTAAGGCATCTCAAACGGACGAATAAATGGACTCTTGCCTTCATCATATTCCTTATGTCTGTGGCTTTTATAAACTTAGTCTTCATAAATTCCCTCTTTCAGGGAGTGGTGGAAACTGACCACAGGCAACTTATCGAGACCACGACAGGCAATGTTACACTGCTGCCGGTAGAGGAGAATGCATTTATTTCAGGCGTAGAGTGCGCTGTGGCGGAGATTTTGAGGGTAAACGGTGTCGTGGGAGTATCAGACCAGGTCGTTCTCCCTGGAGTTGTTGAATGGACGGGAGCCAGAAAGAATATTGAACTCTGGGCAGTGACACCATCAAGGGAAGAGAAAGTTTCCGTTATTGATGACAGGGTCATTTCAGGTTCCTATTTCCGGAGCGATGATGAGACCGGTGTCTTGATTGGCAAAAGGCTTTTGACTGAGGAAAACTCCGGTGTGGTGGGTGACATTTTCAAAAAGAGATGCGCCGTAACGCTGGAGATTGGTGGCAGAAGACTCGAAGTGCCTATCGTGGGTGTTTTTGAAACGCTTTCAGACTACGCTGATAGCAGGGTTTATGTACCGCGGAGTTTGCTTGAGAAGAATTTCCACGAGTACACCGACAGGGCTACCCGGTTAATCATCAAGACGAGAGAGAAGGGTGGTGAGCCGGAGCTTGTAAAAAAACTCAAAAAAACGAAAGCTCCGGGAAAATTCGTGACATGGCAGGAGGCTTCCGAGCGTTCCGAATCCTTAACAGAAAGCTTCGTAACAATAAACGCTTTGCTAACAACCGTGGGTTTCATTATCGCGGCTGTGACCATTTTTATAATCATGTATGTGGACATCACTCACAAGAGGCTCGAAATCGGCGTCTTGCGAGCGCTCGGGATAAAATCCCATATCATAGCTACAACGTTTGTGCTCCAGACGATAGTCTATTCAATGTTCGGGGTGATGGTAGGTGCAGGTCTGTTCTTCGGAATAATTATGCCGTATTTTCGATGGAAACCATTCATAATACCTATAGGGGCTGTTGAACTTGCGGTAATTCCCGCCGATTTTGTGTCAAGGGCTGTAGCGGTGGTTCTGGTGGCAATAGCCTCTGGTCTTATACCGGCTATATTAACCCTCAGACAGAAAATACTCGACGAGATAATGGGCAGGTAGAGTATAGATTTCAAACCGATTTCCCCTCTCCTTCCCAGCGTTTTTCTGCCAAAAAAGTTTCGTTTTCCTGCCCGTGACGTCAAAAAGTTGTGTGTAGCTCCTTTGTTTTTCTTTGCCTACTATAAAGCTCAAGCCTCTTGATGTCGAGTCTATTATTGAAGATGTGATCTTGGGGAGATGTTCATGAAAATTAGAATTGGGGATGGAATAAGAAGCGAAAAAGGTTTCTCTCTATATGAACTTATGATTGTGCTGGCGATAATAAGCATTATCGTCAGCGTTGCCATGCTTGTTATGATTAGATCACCCGATAAGGCTGAGAAGACCGTAGCCAGGGCTAACGACAGGATAGGATATACAATTCTGCAATCCACCTGGTTGAGGATTGTCGGAAATGGAGGGGACAGATACCGCGATCCAAAACCCCCGGAGGGTTTCGAAGCTCCTGCTAACGTGAATGCAAAGTATCTTTCTGCGATTGAGCCGAGGGTTGAGTTCTGGCAGGTAAAAAGAGAGGGTAATCGGTTCATGATTGCGGGTATTTATAAGGATGGGCAATTGATACCAGGCACAGGGACCTGGGAGCACCCAGTAGATAATTGGAGTTTAATCTAT
>JACVIW010000094.1 GCA_015711695.1 Candidatus Geohydrothermomicrobium daggyaiense | reverse complement strand
GAGGTTGGTACCGCAAAAAAGCATGCATACAGGATCGTTGGCCCTGCTGAAGCAGACCCTGAGGATCATAAGATCTCTTTTCAGAGCCCTGTGGGAAGGGCGCTGATGGGTCATAAGGTTGGAGACGTCATTGTAGTCGAAGCGCCCGGCGGTTCAAAAAAGTTCAGAATCACAGCGATAAAAAAGTAAAAGAGCATATTTGAATCCGAAGCATAGTGTTTGATGCTTAAATCCAGCGCGTTAGTACCGCAAAAATCTGGCTGTCCCGGAATTCTTCATTACCGGGGTTAATTTTTGTTGTTTATTGCATGCATTTTCCCGCTTTTTATATCAGTCTGCGGAGCTGTTCGGTGACGGATTAACGGGTTTTATTGCCTGGTGTTTGAAGCCATTGGGATAAGGCGATAAAAAATTAGGGGTTTCGTTTATTCTTTATGCGCCATCTACCCCAGGAAAAGAGAAAAATGCTTTTGTGCTATCCTTTTCGGGGTTATTTAGATTAGCGGGGAGGTTTTAAACGTGGATGAGGCCACCCATTTGAGCGGCGAATTGAGTTCGAGAGAAGCCGAACTCATTAACGCAAGAAGGGAAAAACTTAACCAAATTGTCTCAATGGGGATAAAACCATACGCCTCGGTTTTCGCAAGCCCGGAGGAAATAGAGTATTCAACTGAGCTCCAACGCGCATACGCCAGTCTTGAGCCAGGCGTTTCATCGGGCAAAAGGGCTAAACTTGCGGGCAGGTTGATGGCGAAAAGAGAACATGGCAAAGCAGCTTTTCTTGACATTCAGGATTCTAAAGGAAGAATTCAGTTGATAGCGAGAGAAGATGTGCTTGGCGAGGCGGATTATGAATCCCTGCTCTTTTTCGACACCGGAGATTGGATAGGCATTGAAGGGGAAGTGGTGAGATCCAGGCGCGGTGAACTTTCGATCCTTGTCGAATCATTCCAGTTGCTTTGCAAGTCCTTAAGACCTTTGCCTGAGAAATGGCATGGGTTGAAAAGCGTTGAGGCGAAAATGAGACGGCGATATCTTGACCTTCTTGTCAATACCGGATCGAGAAAAGTTTTCGAGAAAAGAAGCGCGATTATCAAATGCATCAGGGAGTTTCTGGATTCGAAAGGTTTTCTAGAAGTCGAAACACCAATCCTTCAACCGATTCCCGGTGGGGCAGCTGCCAAACCTTTTGTTACCTATCACAACGCGCTGAATATGGATCTCTACCTCCGTATCGCGCCTGAACTGTATCTCAAAAGACTTCTCGTTGCTGGTTTTGATAAAGTTTACGAACTTAGCAGGAATTTCAGAAACGAGGGAATAAGCACAAAACACAATCCCGAGTTCACCATGCTCGAGGTCTATCAGGCTTTTGTTGACTACCGCTACATGGCTCTTTTTCTCGAAGAACTTATAACAACTGTTTTGAGTGAGGTAAACGGCGCTCTGAGGTTTGAACATCCGAGGGGAACCATCTCTTTCGAACGTCCCTGGCGAAGAATGACAATGCTCGAGGCATTAAGGCTTTATGCAGATCTCGACTTGAGCCTTGAGATGGAAATCAAAAAGCTAAAGGAGATTGCTGAGATTAACGAGATAGAGATTCATCCGAGCGCCGGGAAAGGCTGGATCATAGCTGAAATCTTCGAAAAACTTGTTGAACCTAAAATAGTTCAGCCAACGATAATACTCGACTACCCGGAGGAAATATCGCCCCTGGCTCGAAAAAACCCTGATAATCCAGGTTTTACGGAGCGGTTTGAACTCATCGTTGTAGGGCAGGAGATCGCGAACGCTTTCAGCGAACTTAACGATCCGCTGGAGCAGCGCGAGAGGTTCGTGGCTCAAGCGGAGAAAAGAAAAAAGGGAGATGAGCTGGCTCATCCCATTGACGAGGATTTTCTCACGGCTCTCGAATACGGTATGCCACCCACGGGTGGACTTGGCGTTGGGATTGACAGGCTCGTAATGATTGCTACCGGCTGCACGAGCATAAGAGAGGTTATTCTCTTTCCGCAGTTGAGACAGGAGCGGGAAGATAGTTAGAAAACTTCGCGCTAGAGACTACCGGATCTTCGCTGTCGATCTGTCGATATAATAGGGTCTTCTCTTATAGCGGAGGGTTGTTTCGAATTGTGAAGCCGAACCCTGTTTACAAAAGGGTGGGTGTCAGTTTACGTTCAAGAAAAAGACCTTTGTCTCAAATTTAGCGCGGCTCTAAATTGCCGAAAAGGTAAATATAGGTAGAAGACAAAGCGTTTTCGTGAAGCATTGTGGATCGAGTCGTGAATGCTATCTTCCCCGGCTGCGGTAAGCTTGTTCTGGCTAATTAAGCGGGTTGATGAATATCATCACCGCACGGCACAATCAGACGTTATACTTATCAACAAATGGCGTTGACATGAGGGTCTGGAGATAAAATGAGTATATTTTGCGATGAGTGCGGTAAGAACATAGCCACCGTGTTCCTGGTAAAACTGGCGGGTAGCGAGATCTCGAGGCTCCAGTTGTGTGAGGAGTGCTCAAAGAAAATGGAAGAAGCAACAGAGGCGGCGAGTCTCATAGCATTGGTTCCCCAGATAATATCAGGTATGCAATCGGCGGTTGACGGGAATCTTCAGGAAGAAGTTTTTTCCGGAGAGCCCCGTGTGTGTGAGGAATGCGGAACTTCGCTAAATGATTTCAAGAAACTCGGGTATCTCGGTTGTTCGTCGTGCTACAAGGCTTTTGGTGACGCTCTTGAAAACAGTATATTAGAGTTCCATGGTTCAAACAAACACACCGGCAAGACCCCCACAAAACTTTCCCGTGAAGCAAGGTTAAGGCTCAAAATCGCGGAACTTGAAAGGAATTTGAGAAAAAGAATAGCCGAAGAAGAATATGAAGCTGCCGCAGCCGTGAGGGATGAGATCAGGCAGATAGAAAGCATCCTTAACTCGGAGGGTTCGGAGAGTGAGAAAGAATAAGTATTTTTCAGTCCACCCCCAGTGGGCTTCGGAGAAGGGCCCAGGATATCCAGTTATTCTTGCTTCGAGGGCAAGGCTTGCAAGAAACATAGAGGGGATCCCTTTTCCGCCCGCTGCTGACGAGGAAGATCTCGAACGGGTAAGGGGTATGGTTCTTGAGTCGGTAGCGCGCAGGGTTGTCGATGACGAAGAGTGGGACATCAAATTCGCCGAGGAACTATCCCGTGAGCACCTTTCTTTGCTGGCTGAACAGCATGTCATCTCCCGGTCTTTCGTGGAGAAAACGCGCGGAAGGGCGATCGCGGCGCGCTGGGTGTCTGGGCGGGGAGTGATGGTAAATTCTCATAACCATGTGAAAATCTTTGCGATTATTGCCGGGGCTCAACTCATGAAGGCATGGGAGCTTGCCGATAAAATTGATAGCAGCATAGAGAGAGACGTTGTTTATAGTTTTGACCAAAGGCTAGGGTATCTCACATCCTCGCCAGTGGATGTTGGAACCGGTTTAAGGGTTTCAACCATGCTTCATCTCCCCGCACTGGTTATCACCGGGGAGATAGGCAAGACCGTTCTTGCTCTGGGGCAGTCTGAAATTGTTGTTAGGGGAATGCACGGACGTGGCACAGGGGTTAGCGGCAATCTGTTTGTGATGTCCAACAAAAGAACTCTGGGTTTGTCGGAGAAAGATATCATCACACATGTGGAGTCCATATCCAGGAAAGTGGCTGAAAATGAGAGGACAGCAAGAAAGATTCTTATTCAGGAAAGCAAGCTCGCGATCAGCGATCGCGTCTTCCGCGCTCTCGGGGTCCTCGAACGAGCGAGGAAGCTTGAATTTCTCGAGGCTGTAGAGCTTTTATCACTTGTAAAACTTGGAGTTGACATGGAAATTTTGCCGGTTGCCGATTTCAGCATTGTTGACGCAGTGATGAGAGTGGGGAACAGCCACTTGAAAGCGCTGAAAGGTTTGGAACTGGAAGAGGAAGAACTGGATAGAGAAAGGGCTATACATGTAAGGAGAATACTCGACCTTTAGGGCGAAAAATGACATGATTTTTTCAGAAAGTAGATTTAGAATATATATAGATTAAGTGGGAGGAAATTGAATTGTTCCAAAGGTTTTCAGACAGCGCAAGAAGAGTTGTGGTTCTTGCCCAGGAAGAGGCAAGAAATCTCAACCATAATTACATAGGGACAGAGCACCTTCTACTCGGCTTGATTCAGGAGGGTGAGGGGATTGCTTGCAGGGCCCTTGAGAGCTACAACGTGACCATAGAGGCTGTTCGAGAGCAGATAGTCGAAATTATTGGGCGTGGGTCGACCCCGCCCAGCGGACATATTCCTTTCACTCCGAGAGCGAAGAAAGTTCTCGAGCTTTCCTTACGCGAAGCCTTACAGCTTGGTCATAACTATATAGGCACAGAGCACATACTTCTGGGCGTAATTAGAGAAGGAGAAGGTGTCGCGGCCAAGGTTCTTGTCAAACTCGGTGTTGACATGGAAAAACTCAGGAATCAGATTCTTAAGATGATCACCAGCCCTTCAAATGTTTCGAGTGAGATTTCCGGCGGTGAACCTTCCCAAAGCAATCTTCTCCTTGACCAGTTCGGGAGAAATCTCACTGAGCTTGCCGCTCAGAACAAACTCGACCCCGTCATAGGCAGG
The DNA here is from genome assembly GCA_015711695.1 of Candidatus Geohydrothermomicrobium daggyaiense. GTDB lineage: Bacteria > Actinomycetota > Geothermincolia > Fen-727 > JACVIW01 > Geohydrothermomicrobium > Geohydrothermomicrobium daggyaiense. The sequence continues at coordinate 3,722 of JACVIW010000094.1, read as the reverse complement.
GAGAAGGAAATCGAGCGGGGTATGCAGGTCCTTTCCAGGCGAACAAAAAACAATCCTGTTCTGATAGGAGAGCCTGGCGTTGGAAAGACGGCTATTGTTGAGGGGCTTGCGCAATGCATCACTTCCAATCAGGTACCTGAACTTTTGAAAGGAAAGCAACTTTACACCCTTGACCTTGGCGCTCTGGTGGCAGGTTCTCGATACAGAGGGGATTTCGAGGAGCGCCTGAAAAAGGTGATCAAGGAGATAAGGACGAGAGGTGACATAATACTTTTCATTGACGAACTTCATAACCTTGTGGGCGCTGGCGCAGCTGAGGGCGCGATCGATGCAGCTAGTATCCTTAAGCCTGCCTTGGCAAGAGGCGAGCTTCAAACTATCGGCGCTACGACAATGGACGAGTACAGAAAGCATCTCGAGAGAGATGCTGCGCTTGAGAGGCGCTTCCAGCCCATAAAGGTTGAAGAACCCACAGTGGAGCACACGATTGAGATACTAAAAGGTTTAAGGGAGAGATATGAGGAGCACCACAAGGTAAGGATAACAGACGGGGCGATTGTTTCTGCGGCACGACTTGCCCAGCGTTATATCTCCGATCGTTATTTGCCTGATAAAGCAATTGATCTTATTGATGAGGCTGCGAGCAGGCTTCGGATGAGAGCTATGACCGCACCGCCCAGTGTCCGGGAAAGGGAAGAAAAACTTCAGCAACTCAGGCAGGAAAAACAAAAAGCCATCATGGCTCAGGATTTTGAAAAGGCCGCGGAAATAAGGGATAAGGAGCAGGAGCTAATCCTTGAGATCGCGGAATCCGAAAAAGACTGGAAAGGCCCGGAGCAGGTGCATCAGCTTGAGGTCACCGAGTATGACATAACCGAGATACTCTCATCGTGGACGGGAATTCCGGTTTATCAGCTTACCGAAGAAGAGTCAGAGAAACTCCTCAGAATGGAAGAAGAGCTTCATATGAGAATTGTAAGCCAGGACGAGGCGGTCACCGCCATCTCTCAGGCGATAAGAAGAACACGCGCCGGATTGAAGGATCCAAGGCGTCCCGGTGGTTCTTTCATATTCCTTGGGCCTTCAGGCGTTGGCAAGACAGAACTCGCAAGGGCGCTCGCGGAGTTTCTCTTTGGAACCGAAGACGCGCTCATTCAGATCGATATGTCTGAATATATGGAAAAGCATAGCGTTTCGAGGTTAGTTGGTTATGTCGGTCATGAAGAGGGAGGGCAGCTGACGGAAGCCGTTCGCAGAAGGCCTTTCTCTGTAGTCCTGTTGGACGAGATAGAAAAAGCTCACTATGATGTGTTTAATGTCCTGCTACAGATTCTGGAAGACGGAAGGCTTACCGACGCCCAGGGACATACTGTTGATTTCAGGAACACTATAATCATAATGACCTCCAATATCGGCACCTCTGAGATTCACAAGGCAACGCCACTGGGGTTCCATGCGACGGGCGAAAGCGTTTCTCTTCCTTACGAGGATATGAAGGAAAAGGTAATAAGTGAACTAAAGAGGACTTTCCGACCCGAACTATTGAACAGAATAGACGATGTCATAGTTTTCAGGGAACTGACTCACGATGACGTGATGAAAATAGCAGAACTCCTTTTGAACAGGGTTAGAGCGCAGCTTGCTGAGCAGGATATGAAGCTCGAAGTAACAGAGTCCGCTAAGGAAATACTCGTTAAAGAGGGGTACGACCCATCCCTGGGCGCGAGACCCTTGAGGCGGGCGATCACTCGCCTCATAGAGAATCCTGTCTCCGAAGCGATTCTGCGAGGAGAATTCAAGCCTGGCTGTGTGATTGTAGTAGATGCGAAAGACGCCAGGCTAACTTTCGGGACTCGCCCTGATGGAGAATGCGCGAGCGTCGGCGGCAAGAAAAAGCGCGGTTCCGGGGCTTGAGCCGGGACTGGAACTTATAAAAGACGCGGAAAATCTTTGAGTTCGTTTAAAAGTATGAGTTTCCTCTTGATCACTGTGAGCATCCAACTCTCAGAAGGTTCGTTGACCTTCTGATTCTGGCGTATCTTAAGAAAGCAACTGGCATCTTTCCGTGAGCATTTTCAGGCAGTTTGTTCCGCGGGTTTTCATTCTGTTATCATTTTTGAAAATACCTTTTCCGAAACGATGGGCAGGCGGGGGAATTTTTGGATTGTAAGAGAGTTTCCCAAAGGGAAAGACTTGTAGAAGTTTTGAAGATGGTTGCTCCCGGCACGGAGCTCAGAGAGGCTGTCGACAGGATACTTCAAATAGGGAGCGGAGCTCTTATTGTTGTGGGGGATATATCCGAGCTTAAGCCAATAATGTCAGGCGGTTTTAATATAAATTGCGAATTCACTGCTCCCAGGCTTTTTGAACTTTCAAAAATGGACGGAGCAGTTGTTGTAAGCCACGATTTGAAGTTTATCTATTCCGCAAATGTTCACCTTGTTCCGGACCCCAGGATACCTTCGAACGAAGCCGGGATGAGGCACCGCACAGCGGAGAGGGTCGCAAAACAGACATCCGCTTTCGTGCTCGCGATTTCGGAGAAGATGCGTACTGTATCCATATATGTGGATGATATGCACTTCACACTCGAGAACATTCCCTTAGTGCTGGCTCGCGCAGACCAGGCTTTGCAGACTCTGAGCCGCTACAGGATGAGACTTGACAAGGAGTTCAACCATCTCAACACTTTGGAGATTGAGGACATGGTGACCCTCAGGGACGTGGTGAAGGTGGTTGAAAGAGTCGAAATGGTTATGCGTATTGCGGATGAGATCAGTTTTCAAGTTAGCGAATTGGGTAAAGACGGTCGGCTTGTAAGCCTTCAGCTCGGGGAACTGATGGCTGGTGTGGAAAAAGCGAGGTTCATGCTCATCAAAGATTATTACGTCGCACTGGATGAACGTACACCGGAAATGGTACTACATGAACTTGAAAACCTTTCCGCGGAGGAACTGGTTGATGACGAGAGGGTGGCTCGAGCGCTTGGTTATTCCGGGGGAGAAGAAGTGTTTAATAAGCTTGTGAGGCCAAAAGGTTACAGGATACTCTCTATGCTTCCCAGGATTCCAACGGTGGTAATAAACAAACTGGTTGAAAGATTCGAAAACTTAAAAAATATCATGAAAGCATCTCCTGCCCTTCTTGATGAGGTCGATGGTGTCGGAGAAAGGCGTGCCCATGCGATTAAGAGCGGACTAGAGCACATCGCCGAGTCAATAATAATGGAATCGCACACATAAAGCTTTCTCCGTGGCGTTTCTAATCCAGCGGCATCTCTTATTTAAATCCTGTATTTTATATAGCAATCTCCCACTTTGCTGGTCTTTTCTACGCTAATGAGCTTTGGCCTTTTGCTTGTTGCCTTTAGGATAGCTGAAAGTCCTGTGTGGGTTATCGGGCACATGGTATTAACGTGTTCTGAACGAAGTATCTCGTTTCCGTGACATATCTTACAACCTGAAACGGAGAAATGAACTTCGTTATCATCTGTCGCAATGTGTACCCGGTCAGCGAAGCAAAGTTCTTTTTCGAGAAAAACCCCGAAGTTCGCCATAAAGGCATTGATATCGTTTCTTTCCTGTGGATGACTCTTAAAAAAATCCCGCACCCATTCACCCGCGATTTTTGCCTTCAATTTCTCGATGTCTTTTCCAGATGCTTTCACTATAGCGCTGTGATATTTTGCTAAGAAGCGCTCACAGGGTTTCTCCGTCATAGCC
>JACVIW010000093.1 GCA_015711695.1 Candidatus Geohydrothermomicrobium daggyaiense | reverse complement strand
TTCCTGCTATCTGGAAGGAGACAGAGCCCAAGTACCGCGCCTATCGTGAGCGGGCTATGAAACGAAGGACGAGGGCGATTCCCGCGGGCGAGGCCGTTCAAGGAGGAGCGAAATTGAAAGTGGTGTCCGGGGGGAAATCCATAAAACCCGCGGGCGGTGTTTCGCCTAATGCACGGACCATAATAAAAAAGCCACCGCAGGAGCCTGAAAGGGTCGGTGAGAAAACCGCGTTTCCTATCGCCGGGGAAAGCTCACAAAAGAGCGCAAAAGTCGCGCAGTCCACGGCTGGCGCGAAAAAGGCATCCACAAAGGCGGCGGCAAAGTCGAGGACAAAAGGTCCCGGTAGCGGAAAAAAGAAAAAGAAAAAGCGCTGAGGCAATCTTCTCGGACTCGAGAGTTTACTCGAGAAGACAAAGGTGTTCTTAAATCGCAAAATCGTTATATGCGATTTCGGTTTTGTGAGACTAACTTTATCAATCTGTACCCGCGTACACCTCTTGATAGAAATGACCTTAGGGTAAAATATTATCGTGGAAATTAATTTGAAGTTCTCGCTTTTGTTTCTGCTTGAAATGTTTCTACTTTTTCATAGTTGCGTCGGGACTGGTATTTCCGCTTTTTCCTTGATAGGTGAACAGGCGGAAAACAAGCGGGGAAGCGTTTGTGCGGTAGCGAAAAAAGCGATGAAGAACTTATCGAATGGCACCACATTGTTTAAAGCGGAGCTCGAGAACGGTTCTGTCGCTAATTCGCTTAAAATCCCACGAATGTCGCTGAAAAATTTTACCAGCGATTTTTTAACGACCTGCTGTTACTGTGCTGCAGTATGTTTTTGTTCATGAGGTTGGTATGGGTAAAGAAGCAAGAGGCGCGGACAAACTTTTCGCACTGACGAAAGGATATTTAAGCAAAAGTGGGCTTAAACAGCTCGAGAAGGCATACCATTTCGCTTGCGAAAAACACAAGCACCAGTACAGGAAATCGGGAGAACTCTATATCGAGCACCCCGTCGCCGTGGCAACCATTTTGGCTGAACTCAAGCTTGACGCTGACACCTTGAGCGCGGCTGTCCTTCACGATGTTGTCGAGGACACATTGGTCACTTTTGAGGATATAAAGCGCGAGTTCAATGGTCAGGTTGCGGAGATTATACAGGGAGTCACTAACCTTGAGCGCTTTCAGTTTAAATCCAGAGAAGAACAAGAGTTTGAGAACATTCGTAAAATGCTTATCGCGGTAGCCCGGGACGTTCGCGTGATTCTTGTCAAACTTGCCGACAGGCTTCATAACATGGAAACGATTGGAGCACTCGATCTCGAAAGACAGAAAGAAATAGCGGAGGAGACGCTCGAGGTTTACGCGCCGATCGCTCACAGATTCGGTATTTCTCAGATGAAATGGAAGCTCGAGGATCTTGCTTTCGCGGTTCTCTATCCGAAGATGTACGAGCAGATACAGAGAATGGTCGCGGAAAGAAGGACGGAGCGCGAGCGCTACATGGAAAACGTGGAGAGGATTATTCGCGATGAGCTCAAAAAGAACGGCATTAATGCTGAAGTCTCCGGGAGAGTGAAACATTTTTACAGCATATACGAAAAAATGGTCAGCAAGGGCTTGAGTTTCGACGAGATAATGGACCTGACCGCGGTAAGGATTATTGTCGATACCGTGCCGGATTGCTACGCGGCTCTGGGTTTTCTTCACGGCATAATGACTCCGGTGCCGGGTCGCATAAAGGATTACATTGCGATGCCCAAGATGAACATGTATCGCTCCTTGCATACTGTCGTGATTGGTCCTGAGGGCAGGAAACTCGAGGTCCAGATAAGAACACGCGAGATGCACCAGACCGCAGAATACGGTATCGCCGCGCACTGGCTATACAAAGAATCGAGAAGGCGTGAGCATTCCACTCGTGCTTGGCTCAAACAGGTTATGGACTGGCAGCGTGAGCTTACTGACCCGTCGGAATTTATGAAAACGCTCAAAATCGAGCTCTTCCAGGATGAAGTTTTCACCCTCACGCCAGGGGGAAAGGTAATATCTTTGCCGAAGGGCTCCACTCCTGTTGATTTCGCTTACGCCATTCACACTGAGATTGGTCACAGTTGTATAGGAGCCAAAGTAAACGGAAAAATGGTTCCACTCACATATCAGCTTAATAACGGTGATGTTGTAGAGATCATGAGATCAAAGATACCTGGGGGCCCGAGCCGTGACTGGCTCAACGTAGTTGCCACATCCCGTGCTCGGAACAAAATCAGGCAGTGGTTTAGCAGGGAGCGGCGGGAAGATGAAATCACAGAGGGCAGGGAAGAGGTTGAGCGCGCTCTGAGGAAAAAAGGTCTTGGAGTTCATACCAAGGAGGTTTCAAGAATCCTGGCTCAGGTCGCCGATGATCTTAAGTGTAAGGGAGTTGATGATCTTTACCGAATCGTAGGGGCGGGTCATATATCTGGGGCTCATATCGCGAACAGGGTTTCTGTTTATTTGAACGGTGCCAGAACGAAGGAAATCGTTCCTGAAAAAGAACCGAAAACTGAAAAAGTCGCAGCGGACGAAACAGAGTTTTTCACGCGCGAGATGCTTGTTGTTCCCGGAATCGAAAACGCCCTCATAACGATCGCGCGGTGCTGCTCGCCCTCACCGGGAGAAGACATCGTTGGTTTTGTGACCAGAGGCAGGGGCGTTTCGGTGCACAAGCCCGACTGTGCCAATCTCCGAGAACTCACGAAGGACCCATCCAGAATAATCCAGGTTTCATGGTCGAAGCCGAAATCAGAGGTAAGGATTGTTGAGATATGCGTTGAGGCGATTGACCGCCCCAAGCTCGTAAGGGACATCACGCATGTGCTGGGCGAGCACAAAATAAATATACTGTCTGCTTCTTTTTCATCAGATCAAGAACATATCGCGAGGAGCACGTACGCTTTTGAAGTGGCGAGCAACAGCCACCTTGAAGAGGTAATCAGGGAAATAAAGAAGATTGACTCAGTTTATGACGTTTTTGAAGTTTCCGCGCCAGGCGATTGAGGCTTGCACGGAAACAAAATGTGTTCTTGTCAGAATTACTTTCGGGGACTGTTGGGGGGATAAAAAATCAGAGCGGTTATCCAACGCGTAATAGAGTGCGCCGTAAAGGTAAGGGGCAAAGAAGTGTCACGGATAGGCGAAGGGGTGCTCGTATTGCTGGGAGTTGGTCCCGATGATGGCGAAGATGAGATCGAGTATATAGCGGACAGAATAGTCAATTTGAGGATATTCCCGGATGAAAGTAACAGGATGAACCTTTCACTTTGTGAAAGAGGCGGAGATATTATGGTTGTAAGCCAGTTCACGCTTCTTGCTGATTGCAGGAAGGGGCGCAGACCTTCATTTAGCGGCGCCGCTTCTCCCGATCACGCTTTTGAGGTCTACAAACGTTTTCTTGATAAATTGAAGGATTATGGACTAAGGGTGGAGTGCGGTGAGTTTGGCGAGGAAATGATAGTGTCGCTTTCAAACTGGGGACCTGTGACCTTTGTGCTAGATGTCCCTGCGCGGAAAGCTTCGTCCGCTTGAAGTGATCTTAAGCTTATCTTAAAGAAGAACCTGTAGCTTAACGAAAAAAGATGAAAATCTGATAAGCCTATGGTATGCCTCGTCACTCACTACGCGACCTGATTCCCGTGATTTTTTAATTCGCTCATCTTTATAGCACTTACCGACCACTTACCCACCATATTCGGCTGCACGCTATTATTTGGGTTAGCGCTAACATCAAGCGATGAATGGTAAAATTGTTCAGTGTTCGCCTCTTTGTTTGACTTTAAAGTATTACCTTTTGCGGTTTCGTAAGGAAAGCTTTTATATTTACGGTAGTTAGCATGGCCTGAATGATCAGGAGGGTGATTTTGGGTCAGTTCAGGGTGTTAAGAATCATTGTTGGAATGCTCGGGACCAACTGCTACATTATTTTCGATGAAAAGCTCAAAGAGGGCTATGTGATTGACGCGGGAGCGGAGGCAAAGAGGATTATCTCCAACCTACGTTCAAACGCAGTTAAATGCCTTGGCGTTTTATGCACTCACGGTCACATGGACCACGTTGGCGCTGCAGGAAAGGTTGCGGAGGAACTTTCTGTTCCCGTTTACATTTCTCATGAGGATTCGTCTATACTGACAGGCTCCGCTTCGGGTATAACCACAAAGATTGGTTCACTTTTCATATCAAAGCCTTCGGGTGTGGAATTCCTACGTGCCGGTCAAAAACTTTCTTTCGGGGAGAACACCGTTAAGGTCCTCTCGACCCCCGGTCATACCCGGGGGTCCGTAAGTTTCCTTGCTGGAGATATTCTTTTCTGCGGTGATTTGATATTCGAAGGCTCGATTGGCAGAACGGATTTGAAGGGCGGTTCTTTAACCGAACTGCTCGCCTCAGTGAAAAGGGAAGTTTTCACCCTGCCGGATGAGACTCGCTTGTTTCCGGGACACGGACCGGCAACAACTGTGGGCAGGGAAAGGCGCTCAAATCCTTTTTTGATAAACCTGGGGTGAACGCTGTGCTCTCTAAGTTCAAGGCTCCTAAAGGAACGTTTGACATAATATATCCTGATTCTGAAAATCTCGAGATGATACTGCGAATAGGTTACGAAACGCTGATCCTGCACGGGTATAGAAGGATAAGCACCCCTATTTTTGAAAACACTCAGGTTTTTGTTCGGGGTATAGGCGAGGATACCGATATCGTAACCAAGCAGATGTACACATTCGAGGATCGCGGTGGTGAGTCTCTCACCCTCCGACCCGAGGGCACAGCCCCTGTCATAAGGGCTTATCTCGAAAGGTCGTTACACTCAAGCGGGGTTCCCCAAAAACTTTTCTACTTTGGACCCATGTTCAGAAGGGAGAGACCCCAGGCTGGAAGATACAGGCAGTTTCATCAACTCGGTGCCGAAGCGATAGGCAGTGATGACCCCGCGATTGATTCAGAGATTATTTCTATTCCCGACGCTTATTTCAGGAAACTCGGCCTCAAAAAATACCGTGTTATTGTCAACAGTATTGGATGCGTTAACTGCAGGAAACCCTACGTCACCTTCCTTCGTGAGTTTTTGGAGAAAGTAGATGCAGAACTTTGCGATGATTGCAGGAAAAGATCGCAAAAAAACCCTTTGAGAGTTTTCGACTGCAAAGAAGAAACGTGCGCGCGGGCGATATCTGAAGCGCCTGTGATCAGTGATTACCTGTGTGATGGCTGCAGGACTCATTTCCACTCAGTGCTTGGAATGCTCGATGCTCTGGGAGTGGGGCATGAGATTGAGCCGAGGCTTGTTCGAGGTCTCGATTATTACACGAGAACCGCTTTTGAGTTCATATTCGAGGGTCTTGGCGCCCAGAACGCGGTTTGTGGTGGAGGAAGGTATGATTACCTGGTTGAAGCTTTAGGCGGTCCGCCTACCAGTGGCGTGGGTTTCAGTATAGGCATCGAGAGGCTCTTGCGTGCCATTGATCTCGAGGGGATAAAACCCGTTAAACTTCCAAGGCTTGATGTATTCGTAGCTGCGGTTGAGGGAACGCCAAGGGAAGCGGTTCTTCGGACGCTTTCCATCTTAAGGAGCGCCAGCCTGAGCGCCGATACCGATTTCATGGGAAGGAGCTTGAAAGCGCAAATGAGGCACGCGAATCGCCTTGGCGCCCGTTTCGTCGTGATTGTGGGGGGCGAAGAGTTTGAGAGGGGAGAGGTGGTTTTAAGGGATCTGGACTCGTCTAAGCAGTGCACTCTTAAAAATAACGAACTAATTCACAGGATTCGGCTGGTTATCGAAGCAAAGTCGGGAGCAAATAATGAATGAACCCACAAAGGATGTTCGGGCAAAAGCTGCCTATACCCTTAAGCGCACCGCCCTTTGCGGCGCTATTAGCGCAGAGAACGTTGGTTCGGAAATCGTGCTTAACGGTTGGGTTGCGCGCCGGCGCGATCACGGGGGCTTGATATTCGTAGACCTCAGGGATGAATCGGGAATCGTACAGGTTGTTTTCGACCCACGTGTATCCGAAGAGGCTCACAGAACAGCGGAAAATTTGAGGTCTGAATTTGTCGTCGGCGTCTCTGGTTTAGTAAGAAGAAGACCTCACGGAACCGAGAATCCGTCAATGCCCACCGGGGAAATTGAAGTTGTAGCTGGTCAGATTGAGGTTATTAACCCTTCTCTGACGCCTCCATTCGAGGTCAAACGTGAGGTTAAAGCTGATGAGAAAGTGAGGCTTCGTTACAGGTACATTGACTTAAGAAGAGACGAAATACACGAATGTTTGAAACTCAGGCACCGGGTAACGAAGGCCGTCAGGGATTACCTTGATAATCTGGGTTTTACTGAAATAGAGACCCCTTTCCTGACAAAGAGCACTCCTGAAGGAGCGAGGGATTTCCTCGTTCCATCCAGGTTACAGCCCGGAAGATTCTACGCGCTGCCCCAGTCTCCTCAACTTTTCAAGCAAACGATAGTCATATCGGGTTTCGAACGCTACTATCAGATAGCAAAATGCTTTCGAGACGAGGATTTAAGAGCGGACCGACAGCCGGAGTTCACCCAGATAGATATTGAGATGGCGTTCGTGAACGAGAATGATGTCATGGAACTTGTGGACGGCATGCTCGAAGCGGCTTTCCACGCCGCGGGAAAACGCTATCCCCGCCCGGTTCCGAGGATGAAATACGATGACGCTTTAGAAAACTACGGAACCGATAGACCCGATACACGTTTCGAATGCAGGATGCTTTCGCTAAATAAATGTTTTAAGAACACAGAGTTCAGGATTTTCAAAGATGTTTTAAAAAGTGGCGGTGAAATTCGGGGCATGAAGATAGATGGTGGAGGAGCGATGTCCCGCTCGGATTTCGATTCCCTTAACAAAAAAGCTCAAGAACTCGGCGCTCGCGGTATCGTTTGGTTTGTCAGGTCATCCGGACAGCTCACCTCCCCAATTAGCAAATTCTTAAGCGATGACGAAAAGAAAAATTTGATTGAAGCTTCGGCTCTTATGGATGGAGATGCGCTGATCCTGATAGCGGGGTTAAGAAAACTCTGCGACGAAGTTCTTCTAGCGTTAAGGGCGCGGACGGCTGAAAACCTTGGGCTGTTTAAAAAGGAGGACATCAGCCCGGTGTGGATAGTGGATTTTCCTCTGCTAGAATTTGACGAAACTGAGCGCCGGTATAAAACGCTTCATCATCCTTTCACCTCGCCCACAGATGATTCCCTCGAGATCCTCGACCAGGACCCTTTAAAAGCGAGAGCTCGGGCTTATGATATAGTCATAAACGGGATGGAGATTGGCGGTGGGTCGATACGTATACACAAAAGGGATGTCCAGGAAAAAATGTTTGAAGTCCTGGGTATACCTCCCGCTGAATACGAAACCAAATTCGGATTTCTTCTTGAGGCTCTTCAATACGGAGCCCCACCGCACGGCGGGATTGCTCTCGGTCTTGACAGGCTCGTGATGCTTCTTGCAGGAAGGGAAACTATTCGAGACACTATCGCTTTCCCAAAGACACAGTCCGCGACCTGCCCTTTGACAGGTGCGCCAGATGAGGTTGATCCCGCTCAGCTTAAGGAGTTATATATAAAAACCACGTATGAATAGCGCGCCGGTGATTCAGCGGGCGCAACTTTTTTTTGGCTTCACTAATTTGCTTCAGGTCAACTCAAGGTTTCTGTGCGGGAGGTTTGAGATAATATCAAGCCTTATGGTATATTCAACGCTGTTTGCTGGTTGGCGCATTTTTTGTCAGCGGTTGGGATTTGTTTTTCTGCGCCCTGCGGGACGGTTAACGGTCGCGAAGGTGGGTGAGCAGTTTGAGGAAAGGAGTGGTTGATGAGTATCGGCGAAATTTCCGGGCTCATAGCGGCGATTGCTTTCGGGGCGATTGCGCTTGCCACTGTATGGCTTTTGTATCAACTCGTGAAAACAATGGGTATATTGAACCAGTTTTTAGATGAGGTGAGAGCCGAAACCATCCCGTTGATGACTCGTTTTCAAACAACAATGGACCACGTAAATACTGAACTTGAAAGGGTTGACGGGATATTGACCGCCGTTGAGGGGATGTCACAGAAAGTCAACAACGCGACTAAAGTAGTGCAGGAGTTCGTCGCTTCCCCCATAGTTAAAGCTATCGGCATCGGGGCTGGCGCCAGCAAAGCTTACGGCAAGTGGAAAAAGAAGTGAAACTGAGTGCGGAAAAGCCGCTAAGGAAAAACCTTTTAAGAAGTCAAGGCATTTCTTTGGTTTTATCTGCTGTTAACACGATATTTTGTGCGCGAGTCATGTCTGCAGGCTGCAATAAATGGAGAGTTATGGCGGTTTAACCGAGGAAGTCTTTCCGTGTACTTTGAAAATCTGCTGTATGG
>JACVIW010000092.1 GCA_015711695.1 Candidatus Geohydrothermomicrobium daggyaiense | reverse complement strand
AGTATAGTCTCGATAAAAAGCCTGTCAAATACTATTTCACCGCAATTATCAGCAACATACAGTATCATCCCAGCATCTCTAAGTTTCGACTTCAGCGCCTCATAAGCCTCGAAGCGCCCCTCCTTTTCGAGAGCGTCTCTAACGCTCTTCATCAAATCGAACCTCTCCTGAGCACCAGTGTCTACAGCATTTCCGGCTATGGCAAGTTTCATAGCAGTAAAAAGAGGGTCGGCAGATTCTCCGAGAGTTCTCTCAAGCCATGGGTAAAGCGCCAGGACCATCTCATTTTGTTTTCTTTTCTGCTCAGCGAAGGGGTCGTTAACGCCGGAAATTTCTCTCACTACCCCGTATATGGGCTCACCGATTTCCGGAGGTGTTAATCCATCAGGAAGATTGGCAAGTATCTCTGACGATTTCTTAAGGCAAGCGATCGCAAACTCGTCATCTCCACCAACAAGCCTCGCCGCGGCAAGCGCCTGCCTGAGCGCGCATATGAAACATTCAGGAAGAACCTTCAATGTCCACCAGCCTTCTTTCCTTACTGTTTTAAGTAATACACAAACACAAATTCAGCGGCTTGAGCCCCACAGCCTCTTACGATACCAAAATTAAGGGCTCGTTTTCAGCCATCGGGGCAGCAAGTCCGCAGGGCAAATAGACGTTTAAAATCATCATTCGTAATTTTCACGGAGAAATGGATAAACAATCAAAAGCGAAGGAACGAATTCAAGGGGAGTTCACGGGCATGGGTGCCCCCCTTATTCTCACTCGTTTGACATACTTTTTTGCCCGTTCGAGAGCGCGCTTCAAATCCTCCTCACGGTAAGGCTCAAGTTTAGAATATCTCGGATCAATCGTTGTTTTCGGGCTAAACCGCTGGAGAACGTAATCCTCATCCCCCTCTATAGACTTCGCGATACTTTCTATGTCTTCGGGGCTATGAATCATTGGTACCACAGTTGTTCTGAACTCATGGGGCAGCCCTGAAGACCGTAAAATATCGATGCTCCTCTGGATCCGCTCAACAAGATCGCTATCCCTATTTCCGGAAGCAATCCTGTAGCGAGCGGCGTCGAAGGGCGCTTTTAAATCCATAGCGATAAAATCCAAAAGGCCTTGATCGATCAGAGATCTTAAAACATCAGGAAAACTACCATTGGTGTCCAGTTTGACTTTTAGCCCCAGATCTTTTATCCACTCGAGCAGTTTTTCTATACCCGGCTGAAAACATGGTTCTCCGCCCGTGACGCAAACGCCATCAATCCATCCCTTGCGCTCAATGAAAAAATCCTCAAGCATATCGGGGGGAACCGTTGGAAGAGTGTCAGGAAGCAGGACAAGCTCACGGTTATGACAGAAAGGGCATCTGAAGTTGCACCCAGGAAGGAATATCGTGGATGCGATCATGCCTTCCCAGTCAATCATTGTATTGGGAATGAATCCCTTTATTTCTAAGCTAGAATCAAATATCATCGCCACACAGAAGTTTATGCCAGAGATTCGAGTAGATACGAACTGGACCGTAGTTTTTTTCAGAATAAATATCGAGTCCAATATAAACCAGATGTTCTTTAGACAAAAAGCGCCCCGCCGCTAACGGACCAATCAGGCCAGTTCATAGCATCACATAGAAGCGCGCTTAAACCCTGAAATTTTGATGACGCTATAAATTTGCCTCTATTCGTTCTTTCAGGGAGTCGAGTGATGTCACTCCGATGAGCATGTCTGAGCTTTGACCGTTTTTGAAAATAATGAGAGTTGGGATAGCTGTTATCCCGAAGCGTGCTGCGAGTGAAGGGTTTTCGTCCACATTGCACCTTGCGATGATAGCTCTTCCCTCAAACTCCTCAGCAAGTTTCTCGATAATGGGATGCATCATCCTGCACGGTCCGCACCAGGGCGCCCAGAAGTCAACAAGCGCCGCGCCTTCAGATCCCGCGATCTTCTCCTCGAAATTTTCATCAGTAATTTCAACTACTTCCGCCATTTCTCCTCCTTCTAGCCCAAAACACCGAGTTTCTTCAAGCATTAATGGCTCTCGCCAATTCACGTAAATACCAAACGTTATCCGCAACCGATCAAAATTACCCGGGATTTCTTAGATCATCCTGACCGCGCCCTTCACGCAAACATGTTCACAATCACCACACTGTCTACATTTCTCAAAGTCAACATGAGGAAGTTTTTCCCACTTATCACTCGCATCGCCCGAAAATGAAGGGGGGACAAAAGCCCCATTCTTGCACAGTAAAGAAGGTTTGCACTCGCATAACGGTTTGCACTTTGTGGAGTCGATCCAGGGAAGCTTATGCCTCAAATCCTCAACCCTCTAAATAAGATTTACACAAGCCCTTTTTGCTATTTATCAGACTGCCCGGGTGAATTAAACCAGCAACAATAAATTCATTGACGCTGTCAAGAGTATGGTTTTTCACGCGAGATTCTAAAATGATAATTATCAACCTCAGGACCCTGTCGCCGCTCTGAAAACACGTTATCCTTTTTCGAATTCCTGCCGTTTAGCGAAACGTGCCGAAAGACACATGTCCACCTGACCTGCGTTTCCAATACATAGCGCGCTCTACAACCACAGGTGAGTCAGAAACGATTTCCACTGAGAAGTCGCGGTGCTGCAGGTAATTCGAGACATCAACAGTCAGACGGGTTGAAGGAGAAACTATCGTTTCATTAACAACAGGGACCCCTCCCTCGAGAAAATACTTAAACATCAAGGTCGCATTATTATTCCCGGGGTTCAAAACAAGTATCCACGTCTCAAATCCCCAAGCGGTAGAACCTTCAGCTAAATACCAGCTTTTGGATGCCCGCGGCGAACCCACCGTGCAGTGCCCGGCTCTACCGGATCCGTCGCCCCAGTACATCGCCCTCTCAACGACAATTCCACCATCCGAAAAAACCCCAAGAGCAGCATCCCTTTCAGGAATTAGCTCATCCAAAAACAGTGTGAATCTCGAACCGGCAGGGACCCTCACGCTGGCGAGTGTTTTTGACTCACTAGAAATAGCCTCCTTGAATTCGACCGAAACAGGATGAGCGGAAGGATTTGCCACAAGCACATATTCGTCGAAACCCCACCCGGTCGTGCCCTCGGCAAGATACCACTTATAACACGAACCGGTCGTTCCTGACGAACAGTGGCCTCCCCGTCTCGAATCCCAGTACATCGACCGTTCTACGACTATTCGCCTGTCTGCTCGAACACTCACAGAAACGTCCGAAAAAGGCACATCATCGAAGACATTTATGGTGTGCCTTGAAAGAGAAGGAAGCCTAAACGTAGGTTTCCTGACAGAGCCTGTGGGAGTCAGATAAGTAATCTCAACAGTCGCGGGAAGATTGCCCGGATTTTGAATAAGTATGAAAGTTTCAAAACCATGCGCCGTGCAACCCTCGGCAAAAAACCACGAATAAGAAGGCGCCTGAATGCCAGGTGAACCAGTTCCTTCGCTCATCTGGTTCCAGTACATGGACCTTTCGCAGAATATTTCTCTGTCAGCTTCAATTTTGACTGAAACATTGGAGTCGGGAAGCACATCATTTACCCGAAGCGTTTTTCTGCTCTTCGGTGGAACAACAACGGGGTAAGGATCTTTCGCGCCGGAAGGGGTCATAAACCGTACCGACACAAAAGCCCGTTCATCTGATGGGTTAGCGAAGAGTATATATTCCTCGAAACCGTAAGCGGTGCATCCCTCTGCGAAAAACCATTCTCTGTTTTTAGAAACATTGATGAACATTCCACCTTTCAAAGAAACGGAGGCTTTGGAGGGGCGCGTCAAAACAAGATCATAAAGCCCCGCCTGGGCACTGGAAAAATCAAAATAACATTCCAGCCTATTGCGGTTAATAATTTCGACTTGTGTTGCGCGGATTGTTTCTTCACCGATCCTCTCAAGTCTTACTTCTATCGGCGAGACAAAACCTTCGCCCTGGATTGTGATTTTCTTATCTCTTTCCCCCATTTTCGCCGTGTCCGGCGACACCGAATCGATAGCGAGCGTGGAAGGTTCAGGCGCCACAGCAATGTCAAGCGCTCTTTTCGCATCAACAAGACCGTATCCGTATTCCCTGTCCCATCCCTTTGCACCCAGATCGCGGCAACTTGATATCAGGGCAAACTTGATTTTATCTGGATCCCAGGATGGATTTTTGGATTTTATTAACGCTGCAACGCCGCTTACGTGAGCTGTAGCCATCGAAGTCCCAGCCATCTCGATAAAACCAAAACCACTTCTGGGATTGCCCTGAATAACGTAGGTGTTTTGAATTATCCCCTCACCGGATGCCGCTTCCCCGCCCGGAGCAACGAGATCAAGCCCGGATCCGTAGTTAGAATAGGAAGCGCGTCGAATCTGGCGGTTTGTCGCTCCAACAGCAACGCACTTTTCATAACGAGCAGGGTAGTTTATATTTTCTTCGTTGTCATTTCCTGAAGCCGCAAAAACGATCGCGCCGCTTGACATGGCATAATCGATAGCGCTTTTAAGAACCGCGCTCGAGCTCTCGCCGCCAAAACTGAGGTTTATAATCTTTGCCCCCTTCTCAACAGCAAACCTGATACCCCTTGCGATGTCCTCATCAATGCCCCAGCCGGAACTGTCGAAAGCCTTGACCGGAATGATTGTCGCTCCAAAAGCCGCGCCCGCGACTCCGTACGAGTTGTTGGTTGTCTGAGCAATAATGCCGCAAATATGGGTTCCGTGACCGTTGTCATCATCCGGATAAGGGTCGTCGTTAACAAAATCGTACCCTTCCCTGAATTTCGTGCCCGCAAGGTCAGGCGCTTTTCGATAGATACCGCTAGTGCGGTATGCGACACCTGTATCTACTATAGCTACAGCGACCCCACTACCGCCACCAGGCACTTTCGCCCAGGCATCCGGCATCCCTATTCCACCCCTCACAGAAGGCTCTCTAAAATTCCACTGTTTCTCGAAGAGTGGATCATTTGGCACCCAGGCTGAGATCCGCCTGAAATAATTGGGCTCGGCATAACGAACCAGAGAAGATTTTCTCAGTATGGAAAGCACTTCCCTCATGCGCTTGTATTCAACTTCTATCTTTTCGAAATCCGCAAAAGAGAAGCGGCTGTTGAAAGACACAGCCAGCTTTTCTTTCAATTCTCTAACTCGAAAGGCTTCCGCATCACCCCTGAAAGAGACAAGTATTTCGCCACTCACGCAATAAGAGTCACCCCAACGTACAATCTTTTTCGAAAAAGAAGAAGGCCGTAATTCTCTGTGCGGACCGAAGGAGTAGCCCATCCCGAAGCATAAGATCGGCATCAGCCCATTATAGAAAGTCAGGCAAGCGAAAATAGTGAAAATTAACGTGCATAATACTACGGATGCAGCCTTCATGTGTCTATGGGAGTTCGACAATCTCCTTGATTCCATCATATGCCGCGCCCTTGATAAAAACTATCACCACTATCACTTATTGAAGCATCACTTCTCACTTAATATAATCATCGAATAATATTTCCACATTATGCATTTCCTTACAATCAAACCCCAACAATATCAATTGCTCGAATCGTCCCGCAACACCTCAAAACCGAGAACTAAAGCACAGGCGCGAACAAAGAGAACGGCGCCGGCTGAAGTCCGGCGCCGTTCTCGTAGGACTCAAAACGTTTTATATCACGGATCGTAGCCGATTGAGTCATGACCGCCTTCAATCATTGCCTCAGAGTAACGGAAGTACATTGCTCTCTCACAGATAATAGGCGCTCCTTTCTCAAGCGATTTTACTTCCGTCGAGAAACTAGTGTTCTCGAATCCCTCAACCTCATCAACATGAATGGTGAACCTGGAATTTGGCCCAAGCGTATATTTCAACGTTTTGCTAACCGATTGCTGGCCAAATGGCGGGGTCATAAAAGTTACCTGCACCGGAACGCTTTTGTTGTTAGGGTTCATCAGCAGGACATAAGCGTCAAACTTCTCCCCTGTATTTGGATTGTCTCCAGTGTATCCCTCAGGCATAAACCATCTCTCACCCGCGGTTGCAGCAATTGACCCGTGTCCGTCGCGAATTCCGTCGTAATTAAAATAGGAAACCCGCTCAGCAACTATTGGCACATCCGAAAGGAGTCTGGTAGCGACAGAACTCGCTCCGCAGTCTGGCACGTCGTCGACACGTATCGTGAAACGTGTCTCGGCTCTTATCTTGTAGTCGACATTAATAGGAGTGTTGTTCTCTCGCATAAACGTTGCCCTGACATTAGCTTCCTTCTTCTGCGGATTCTCAATCAGGACATATGTATCGAACCTGCCCCCAGTAGCAGGGTCGTCAACAGTATACCCCTCAGGCATAAACCACTCTTTTTGAGGCATCATCGCTCCGATAGAACAATGCCCGCCTTCGATATCGTCGTACCTGAAATATTCCGCTCTTTCAGCCACTATCGGGATATCTGAGACCACGCGAGTTGAGACATGCGCATCTTCGCACCCCGGAACCTCATCTACAATGATGGTATGCCTTGCTAATGGCTCAACCACGATGTCCTGCTCAACAGGCGAATTTCCCTCACGGAAAAAGGTTACCTTTACGTTAGCTTCTCTATCGTTCGTGTTCGCAAGAAGGATGTACGTATCGAAAAACTCCCCCGTAACCCTGTCATTGCGAGTGTATCCTTCGGGAATATACCATGTCTTACTCATTTCGGATGTTCCGATGGAGTCATGGCCTCCTTTAAGCCCGCTATATTGGAAATACATTGCCCTTTCAGCCGCGATGTCCACGCCATTTTTGGATACAAGCCTGGTGGATATGTGGTGATTTGCACAGCCAGGGACTTCGTTGAGATAAATCGTAAACCTCGACCTAGGCGAAATTTCGTAAACCTGCTTAACGGGGGTAGACCTTTCGCGCATGAACGTCGCCTCTACAACTGCCGTCTCGGGTGTTGCGTTCTGTATCAGGATATATGTGTCAAAGCTTTCACCTGGATAGTATAAGTCTTTACCGGTGTAGCCCTCCGCAAGGTACCAATGAGTGCTCACCTTAGGAGTGGGCACAGGTGGAGGCGGTGGAGGAGGCGGTTGGGGTGGCCTGCGAACAAATACAGTATTTGTCACTTGATTGGTTAAAATCACCATTTCCTCTGCGGGTCCATTCTCACCATCCGGGTCGTATGTCAATTTGCCGGTGTTGTTTATCAGTACCCCACTGGGTGCGCTATCATCCACCGTCACGGAAAAGGTAATGACCGCAGCGCCACCAACCGGGACGCTGATTCCGGTGATTCTAACGGGGCTCTGAGAGATAACGTTTCCACTCGTAGAAGTGGCGTTGCCAACAGCCTTTGTATTCGCGGGAATCTCATCCTCGAACGTAACCCCGCCCGCGTTCATATTCCCACTGTTTGTTATGGTGATGGTGTAGTCGATTTTTTCGGTCCTTGTAACCCGTCCCTCCGGAGACACTGATTTTACAGCGTTTAAAGCCGAGGTGGAGACAACCGTGTTTGTGACCTCATTGCTTTCCACAGTCTTTTGTTTAAGGGGACAGGCCTCACCGTCGGGATCGTAAGTAACGTATGCGATGTTCTTAATCTTCGTTCCATAATCAATAGGACGGTTCACGATGACTGAAAAGGTTACGACCTGTGGTGTGTCTTTAGGCACGCTCATCCCCTCAACCCTCACAGGATCTTGCGAAACCACCGTTCCGCTAGAGGAAGAAGCGTTCCCGACCGGTGTGGTGTTTGGCGGGATAGGATCCTCAACCACAACAGAAGATGTATTCATGCAACCGCTGTTGTTAATTGTTATAGTATAGTCAAGCCGAGTTCCAGGGCTTACATTTCCCTCTTGTGAAACGGCTTTATCGATAGAAAGAACGGACCTCGTGACAACCGGACCGAAAAGAGTGGGGTCATTCGGCTCCGGGGTGTCAAGGTCATCGGAAGGAACAACTATAGTCTGATCCCCACAAACGAAATCGGCGACACCCTGGTTTGAAATCATTGTCCCGCAGTCGATAGGGCAATCAACCTGGACGCTAAATCTTATGAGGCGCCCCCAGAGGCAACCGCCCTGAACAGTCATTCCCTGAATTTCGAGCGGGTCCTGGGATATAATCTCTCCATCGCCCGGAACACCAAGAAGAACAGCATCGCCAAGAGCAGTCGTACCTTCAGGGATGGGATCTATGAAGTGGACATTCTGCGCGATCACCCACCAGTTGAAATTCCATAACACTATCTCATATCTTACTATATCACCGGGCGTTAAGTTTCCTGATGAATCAGTATCGACCCACTCATACACGCTCTTCCAGACTCGAAGGTCCGGACAGCTCGGATCAGCCCCTTCCTGAGCGCTCGCGAAATTCCCGTTAAGGGAAAGCCCGAAAATGATTAAAAGAA